>JBOGHR010000069.1:0-10390 GCA_050744905.1 Acidimicrobiales bacterium | reverse complement strand
GGCCCGGGCCGAGGCCCTGCGGGCCTGCCTCCAGCAGGCGGGCGAGGACCGTGACGCCCGCCGGGCGTGCCTGGCCGAGGCCGGTCCCGCCGCCCGCCACGGGATGAAGCACCTGCGGCGCGGCCCGGGCGGCGCCTTCGGGGCGTTCCCGCTGGGCCGGGCCGTCCACGGCACCGTCACCGTCCCCGACGGCGAGGGCGGGTGGCGGGAGGTCACCTTCGACCGCGGCACCGTGGACGAGGCCACCGACGGGTCCCGGATCGTGCTCGACCGCCCCGACGGCCCCACCGTCACCGTGGCCCTGACCCCCGACACCGAGTACCACGGCATCGCCGACGCGGCCGCCATCGTGGCGGGCCGGCCCGCCCTGGTGGTGTCCCGGGACGGCGCGGCGTTGCACGTGGCGCAGAGGGACGGCGACCGCCGGGGTCCCGGGAACAAGGAGGGGGCGCCCGGCGTTCAGAGGGACTGAGGGACGAGTCCCCGCCTCTCGTCCCCAGAGCGGTCCCGCCGCCGCTCGGCCGACGGCGCCTTCGGGCGCCGTCGGTCTATTTCGTTTGCGGCGGTCCCGCTCAGCGGGCGGCCCTGCTGATGCGTCGGGACAGTGCAGAGCCCAACTGGCCGGGATCCGCTGAGACATGTACAGCCCGCCAGGAGGCCGGGGTCGTACATCGAAGTTGTGCCGGGTGGCGGGCGGGTCATGACGCCTTTGCCTGGTACTCATCGACGGCGTCGGCGGGGATGTGGGCGATTCCGTCGAGCATCACGTAGCGGATCTTGCGCTCGTGGACGAGACGCAGGAGCTCCTTGGTCGGGATGCCGAGCCGGCGTGCGGCCTGAGCTGCCCGGAGCGGGTCGCTGTCAGCCATTGCTGTCTCCGTTCTCGTCGAAGCCAAGTCTACGGCTGAGGAGCCGGATGTGGTGCTCAACCTGGGAGACCTCGGCGAGGTGGTCGGTCACGATGAGCGCGTCTCTGGCCTCCTCGAGTGCTGCGAGCAGATCGAGCGCCTCCTCCAGTGTGTACCGGACGTCGCCAGGAGGCTCCCGGTCGTCTGGGAAGGTCATCGGTGGTGCCCTTCGTTGGGTGATGGGTGATGGGTGACCGTTGCGCCGGCGGGAGGCCCCACAGGTTCTACGCCACCGAGGCCCGCAGACTCGAGGACGGAGACCCGCTTGTCCGTGCGACGTGCGTCCGCAACGCTCGCCAGCTCGTTCCCGAGGGTCGCCCCCTGGTCGAGGGACCGCATGTGATCAGAAGGGGGGGCGGGCGCTGTCGACGACCTTGGCGAGGCTGCGGGAGGCGCCGACCAGGGCCCGCTCCACGTGGTACAGCTCGGCGGCCAGGTCGTCCCGCCGGCTGCCGGCGTAGCCGTCGGCGATGGCGGTAACCCGCCGGGTCAGCTCCTCGAGGGCGGTGGCGAGGGAGGACAGCTCGGCGGCGGACGACGACATGGCGCCCATTGTGGCCCGCACCGGCGGCGGCGGGATCTCCCCGGGGAGGCGCCGGGCGCCGGCAGTACGATCGGTTCCTCCCATGCTCACCCGGATCGACCTGCGAGGCTTCACCGGCGACCTGCGGGCCCGGCTGCCCCGGCCCGGCGCCGCCGCCGACCTGCCCGTGGAGGCGGTGCAGGCCATCCTGACCGAGGTCCGCGCCGGGGGCGACCAGGCCGTCGCCGACCTCACCGAGCGTTTCGACGGCGTGCGGCCCGAGACCCTGCGGGTCCCCCAGGCGGAGGTGGACGCCGCCCTGGAGTCCATCCCGTCGCTGCTGCGGGAGGCGCTGGAGGCGGCCCGGGCCAACATCCTCGCCTACCACCGCCACCAGCTCCGCCACGACGCCCGCCACGAGCGCGACGGGGTCGTGCTGCGCGAGATGTTCCGCCCCGTGGACCGGGCCGGGCTGTGCGTGCCGGGCGGGGAGGCGCCCCTCATGTCCACCGTGCTGATGACGGCCATCCCCGCCCGGGTGGCCGGGGTGCCCGAGCTGGCCCTGTGCTCGCCGCCCACCTCCGGCGGGACGGTGGCGCCCGGCATCCTGGCCGCCGCGGCCCTGGCCGGGGTGGACGAGGTCTACCGCATCGGCGGCGCCCAGGCGGTGGCCGCCATGGCCTACGGCACCGAGTCGGTCCGGCCGGTGGACGTGGTCGTCGGCCCCGGCGGGCTGTTCACCACCGTGGCCAAGCAGCAGGTGGCGGCCCAGGGCGCCGTCGGCGTGCCCGGCTCGTTCCCGGGCCCCTCCGAGGTCGTGGTGGTGGCCGACGACACCACCCCTGTCGACTACGCCGCCATCGACGTGATCGTGCAGGTGGAGCACGGCCCCGACAGCGTCGGCTGGCTCGTCACCTGGTCGGAGGAGGCGGCCGGGCGCATCGAGGCGGCCGTGGCCCGCCTGGCCGCCGGCAACCCCCGGCGCGCCGTCATCGAGGCCAACCTGGCCGCCAACGGCTACACCGCCCTGGTGGACGGGCCCGAGCAGGCCGTGGCCGTGGCCAACGCGGTGGCGCCCGAGCACCTGGAGCTCATGACGGCCGACCCCGAGGCGCTGCTCCCCCTGGTGCGCTCGGCCGGCGCCGTGTTCACCGGCCCGTTCGCCCCCGCCAGCGTGGGCGACTACCTGGCCGGCCCCAGCCACGTGCTTCCCACCTACGGGTCGGCCCGCTTCTCGGGCGCCCTGCGGGTGGACGACTTCGTCAAGGCCATCCACGTGGTGTCGCTTGACGGTCCCACCCTGGGCCGGCTGGCGCCCCACGTGGCGGCCATCGCCGAAGCCGAGGGCCTGCCCGCCCACGCCGAGTCGGTGCGGCTGCGATGGGCTCCCTGATCCCCCCCCGCGCCGACCAGGGCCTGGGCGCGGGCTACCACTCGCCCCAGGCGTCGGTGCAGGTCCGCCTCAACACCAACGAGTCTCCCTACCCGCCGCCCCGGGCCTGGGTGGACGCGCTGGCCGAGCAGGTCGCCGGCATCCCCTTCCACCGCTACCCCGACCGGGGCGCCCACGCCCTGCGGGCGGCGCTGGCCGAGCTGCACGGGGTGCGCCCCGACCAGGTCTTCGCCGCCAACGGGTCCAACGAGGTGCTCCAGACCCTCCTGCTCGCCTACGGCGGGCCCGGCCGGTCGGCCGCCGTGTTCGAGCCGACCTACGCCCTGCACTCCCACATCGCCCGCCTCACCGGCACGGCGGTGGCGGTCGGGGAGCGGGCCGCCGACTTCACCCTCGACCCGGGCGAGGTGAAGCGGGTGCTGGCCGAGGCCGAGCCGGCGGTCACCTTCGTGTGCTCGCCCAACAACCCCACCGGCCGCGCCGAGCCGGCCGGGGTGGTGGCCGAGGTGGTGGAGCTGGCCCCCGGGCTGGTGGTGGTCGACGAGGCCTACGGGCAGTTCTCGCCCCGCTCGGCGCTGGAGCAGGTGGGCGACGACGTGGCCCTGGTCGTGGTGCGCACCTACTCCAAGACGTGGGCCATGGCGGCCGCCCGCCTCGGCTACCTGGTCGGCCCGGCACCGGTGGTGGCCGCCCTGGAGGCCCGGGCCCTGCCCTACCACCTCGACGCCGTGAAGCAGGCGGCCGGCCGGCTGGCCCTCCGGCACCGCTCGGAGATGGAGGCCCGGGTGGCGGCCATCGCCGCCGAGCGCGACCGGCTGGTGGCCGCCCTGTCCGCCCTGGACGTCGACGTGTGGCCCTCGGACGCCAACTTCGTGCTCTTCCGGCCCCGGAGCCGCCCGGCCCTCCAGGTGTGGCAGGGCCTGCTCGACCGGTCGGTGCTGGTGCGCGACTGCAGCGGCTGGCCCCGGCTGGACGGCTGCCTGCGCGTCACGGTGGGCACCGCCGAGGAGGACGACGCCTTCCTCGCCGCCCTGTCGGAGTGCGCCTGATGGCGCGGGTGGCCGAGCGGCGGCGGGACACCAAGGAGACCCGGGTCGAGGTGCGCGTCGACCTCGACGGCACCGGCGTCGCCCGGGTCGACACCGGCGTGCCCTTCTACGACCACATGCTGAGCCAGCTGGGCCGCCACGGCGGGCTGGACCTGGAGGTGCGGGCCCGGGGCGATCTGGATGTGGACATCCACCACACCGTGGAGGACGTCGCCATCGTGCTGGGCGAGGCGGTGCGGGAGGCGCTGGGCGACAAGGCCGGCATCCGCCGCTTCGCCTCGGTCGCCCTGCCCCTCGACGAGGCGCTGGTCGAGGTGGCGCTGGACCTGTCGGGCCGCCCCTTCCTCGTCTACGAGGTCGACTGCGGCACCGACGCCCTGCCCCTCGGCACCCCGCCGTTCGACCCTCGGATGGCCGAGCACTTCTGGCAGTCCTTCGCCACCACCGCCGCCGTCACCCTGCACCTGCGGATGCGCAGCGGGCGCAACACCCACCACATCCTGGAGGCGTCGTTCAAGGGCGTGGCCCGGGCCCTGCGCGACGCGGTGCGGGTGGAGGGCGGGGGCGTGCCCTCCACCAAGGGCAGCCTGTGAGCGCCGAGGGGGCCCGGGGCGGGCCGGCGTGATCGCCGTCCTGGACTACGGGATCGGCAACCTGCGCTCGGCGCAGAAGGCGCTGGAGAAGGCGGGGGCCGAGGCCGTGCTGGTCACCCGGCCGCAGGACGCGGCCGGGGCGGCGGGCGTCGTGCTGCCCGGGGTGGGGGCGTTCGGGCGGTGCATGGAGGCCCTGCGGGAGACGGGGCTGGACCGGGCCGCCCTGGCCGCGGTGGAGGCGGCCACGCCGTTCCTCGGCATCTGCGTGGGCATGCAGATGCTGTACCGGTCCTCGGAGGAGTCGCCCGCCGTCGCCGGCCTGGGCGTGATCGACGGGGTGGTGCGGGCCCTGCCCGGCCACGTGAAGCGGCCCCAGATGCAGTGGAACGTGCTCGTGGCCGAGCGGGACGGCGCCGCCCTGCTCGACGGGCTCGGCCCCGAGCCGTGGGTCTACTTCGTGCACTCCTTCGCGCCCGAGCGCACGCCCGAGGTGGTGGCCACCTGCGACTACGGCGGCCCGGTGGTGGCGGCCGTGGAGCGGGGGCCGCTGTGGGCCACGCAGTTCCACCCCGAGAAGTCGGGAGCGGTGGGCGCCCGGGTCCTCGCCAACTTCGCCAAGGCGTGCTCGTAGGGGTGGACCTCTACCCGGCCATCGACCTGCGCGACGGCGCCTGCGTCCGCCTGGTCCAGGGCGACTACGCCCGCCAGCGGGTCTACGGCGGCGACCCGGTGGAGGTGGCCCGGGAGTTCCAGGCCGACGGCGCCCCGTGGATCCACGTGGTCGACCTCGACGCCGCCCGCACCGGCCGGCCGGCCAACCGGGCGGTGGTGGCCGCCATCGCCGAGGCGGTGGACGTCCCCGTGCAGGCCGGTGGGGGCCTGCGCGACGAGTTCTCGGCCGAGGCCCTGCTCGACGCCGGCGTGTCCCGCATCGTGCTCGGCACCGCTGTGGTGGAGGACCCGGGCATGCTGCGCCGGGTGGCCCACCGCCACCCGGGCCGGGTGGCGGTGGGCCTCGACGCCCGGGGCGGCGAGGTGGCGGTGCGGGGCTGGACCTCGGGGTCGGGCCGCACCCTGGAGGAGGTCCTGGCCGCCGTGGAGGGCGCCCCCCTGGGCGCCGTGGTGGTCACCGACATCTCCCGGGACGGCATGCTGAGCGGCCCCGACGTGGCCGGCCTCACCGCCGTGCTGGCCGCCACCCGCCACCCGGTGGTGGCCTCCGGCGGGGTGGGGTCGCTGGACGACCTGCGGGCCCTGGCCGACGTCGCCGACGGGGACCGCACCCTGGCCGGGGCCATCGTCGGCACGGCCATCCACGAAGGCGTGTTCAGCGTGCGGGAGGCGATCGCCGCGTGCGCGCGGTGAGGGTCATCCCCTGCCTGGACGTGGACGCCGGGCGGGTGGTCAAGGGGGTGCGCTTCGTCGCCCTGCGCGACGCCGGCGACCCGGCCGAGCTGGCCGCCCGCTACGACGGCGAGGGCGCCGACGAGATCGTGTTCCTCGACATCACCGCGTCCTCCGACGCCCGGGCCACCATGGTCGACGTGGTGTGGCGCACGGCCGAGCAGGTCTTCATCCCCCTCACCGTGGGGGGCGGGGTGCGCAGCGTGGACGACGCCCGCCGCCTGCTGCGGGCCGGCGCCGACAAGGTGGGCGTCAACACGGCGGCGGTGGCCCGGCCCGGGCTGGTGTCGGAGCTGGCCGGCGAGTTCGGCGCCCAGTGCGTGGTGGTGGCCGTCGACGCCCGGAGGCGCCGGGGGGGAGGCGACGGGCCGGCGTTCGAGGTGTACACCCACGGGGGCCGCACGCCCACCGGGATCGACGCCGTGGCCTGGGCGGCGGAGTGCGAGCGGCGGGGGGCGGGCGAGATCCTCCTCACCTCCATGGACCGCGACGGCACCCGCCACGGCTTCGACCTGGCGCTGACCCGGGCGGTGGTCGGCGCCTGCAACGTGCCGGTGGTGGCCAGCGGCGGGGTCGGCTCCCTCGACCACCTGGTGGAGGGGGCGGTGGAGGGAGGCGCCGACGCCGTGCTGGCGGCGTCGATCTTCCACTTCGGCGAGTTCACCGTGCGCCGGGCCAAGGAGCACCTCGCCGCCGCCGGCGTGGCCGTGCGCCCCGCGTAGCGCTTCGACCTCGTTCGTTCGCTTCGCTCACTCCGTTCGGTCGAGCTCGCTGCGAACGCGGCGAAGGCTTGTGGCCAGGGCATCTGACGGCATCTGGAGACGGATTTCTCGCCGGCCACCCGAACTTCGTCGGCTCGGCTGGCGTTCTGGCCGGAGCGCGATGCTGGCGAGATGCCTGATCACCTCGCTGGCCCTCCGACGATCTCCGCTGTGCAGTGGTTGACCGCGAAGGAGGTCCTCGGCGGCGAGGCGTCGGACTTCACGCCCTGGTTGGTGAAGCCGGCGAGCATGGAGATCCTCGGGGCCGCCCTCAAGCTGGAGGAGCTGAGCGCGGTCACTGCCGAGCTCAACGTCCTCGGTAAGCGCCTCGACATCCTCGCCACTGCGCTCGACGAGAACGGCGACGAAGTCCCGGTCTGCATCGAGAACCAGTACGGGATGAGTGACGCCAGCCACCTCGGTCGGCTCATCGCGTACCTCGCACACCAGGGCAAGGGCCGTTCCGTCTGGGTCGTGTCGTGGAGCAGGCGCACGACGCCTACGTCGCCGCCGTTCGCTTCCTGAACCGGACATCGACTGACGAGGTCGGCTACTACCTCGTCGAGGTCCGGTTCACGCACGGTGCCGGCGGCAGCTACCAGGTCCACTTCGAGGTGCTCACGGCACCCATCGCCTGGGAGAGAGGGTCAAAGGGCGGTGGGGGCGCCATCAAGCCGATCAACGAGCCGAAGGTCGCTTACCTCGAAGCGATCCACGAGGCGGTCAAACCGGCGCTGCTCGGTGCCGGCTTCCCGTCCATGAACACCCATGCGCGCGGCTCCTACCTCTGGATCAGCTGGCCCTCGACTCTGTGGTTCCGCCGCTTCGCACCCCGGTTCGACATCCGGATTACGCGGACAACGGTCATGGTCGTGGTGTACGTGTGGACCTTTCCGACACGCGAGGCCAACTCCATCGCGATGGGGTTCCTCGAGGAGCGGTACGGCGACGCGGTCGCGGAGGGCGTGCCGGAGGAATCGTCGGTCACCTGGTCGGCCGCTGGCTCGGGCCGGCGTGAGGCCGTGCGGATAGAGCGCCCGGGCGGGTACGACGGTGGTGACGCGCAGGACGCAGCCGAGTGGGCCTCCAAGGTCACGCTGCGGTGGCTGGACCTGCTCCGGAACGATCCGATCGACGACCTCGAACCGCGTGTGCAGACGGCGCTCCCCGGTCAGAAGGTCGTGCCGACCTCGGACGTCGACGACGAGCCGGAGTAAAGGCATGGACATCGAGGCGAACCTCAAGGCCTACCTCGGTGTACGGAAGCCCACCGGTCGGTACACCTCGTTCGACTACTGCAACAACTGCTTCCGAGCGCACCACGAGGACGGTCGCAGCGCCGTCCTGACCGATCTGGCACTCAGCTGAGACTCAGCACCCGCAGGTCAGCACCTCGACAGGTCCAGGTCGATCTGGATCACGCAGTGGTCGGAGGGACCCCACTCCTCCAACCCGTTGCGCGCCGTCGTCCGGACTCCGGGGGCGATTGCCTTTGACGCAAACACGAAGTCGAGTTGGCGAGTCGCCCCGGCGGGTGTGCGTTGCGAAGGATGGAAGGTAGGAACGCAGAGGCTGTCCGTCGGGAGCTCGTCGTGCGGCCACGGGTCGGCCTGACGACCGCCGTCGGGCGCTGCGGGCCCGCAGAACTCGAAGCCCAGGGTCCGCATCCGCTCGAACACGGTGCTGTACCGCGCTGCCCAGTAGCCGCTGCCTTCCTCGCCATATCCGTAGAGGATGTTCCAGTCGCCGGCGACGAGGACGCGGTGTTCGTCTGGATGATCGACTACTTGCGCCAGCATCGAGATGTCCGACACGACGCGGTGCGCGTTGGCCTCGGAGATCACGAGACCGGATCCCCGCTGCCACTTGAGTCCCGGCCCCTCCCACGGGCAGTACGCAGAGATTACGGTGATCGGGTCGTACCCCTCCGGATACAGAGCCGCTGCGGCCAGGCTGCCTGGAACGGTGACGCCGAGCTGATCCCAGCGAGCGTCCTCGAGCGGGACCAATTCCGGGACGGCCGAGACTTCGCCGTCGCCCCGATGGAGAACCGCGGCGAAGTGGCTGTTCTCGCCGCGCACGCCGACGGCGCCGCTCGGCGACACGATGCGGAACCCTGCTCGCGTCACCGACGGCCGCGCTTCCTGAGCAAGAACGAGGTCGGCGTCGGCCGCCGTGAGAAAGTCGATCACGTCTTGGCGAAGCTGGAACGCTCCGTTCAAGTTCCAGGACCAGAGCCGCATGAGGTCACTCCTGTTCGCTGAGGAGGACGAGCCCGTCGTGGTCGGCGAAGTCCTCGAAGTCCTTCCTGTTCAGCGTGAGCAGCGGTAGACCGTGCCGGATGGAGCACGCGGCGACCCATGTGTCGTTCTGCGGCCGCGGGCGACCCCGCCGCTGCGCGTTCGCGGCAAGGCGGGCCCAGGCGCGTGCGATCTCGGTGTCGAACGGGATGAAGGGTCGCTGGCCGATCCACGCGTCGAGCCGGGACCGCGTCGACTCGCCCCAGCTCCGGACCTCAGCCCACTTCCACAGCTCACCGACAGCGACGAAGGTCAGCCAGATGCGGTTGCCGGCGATGTGGCGGTTCACCCACCCGGGCGCGCGCTGCTTCTGCAGGACGGACGCGACGTCGGTGTCGATGACGACGTCGATCACGACGGGTCAGGCGATCGAAGCGTTCCGCGAGGCTCGGAGATCTGCGAGGAACGAATCAAGCTCCTCGTCTGACTCCCAGACGTCGGCGGCGAGCTCCTTGGGGTCCCCGACCTCCTGGGCGCGCTGTTGGCGCGCGAGGTCAGCGATCGTCAGCCTTGCGCCACCGGCAGCAGGCACGTCGTGCTGGTGCTCGCTCACATCACCAGCGTACCGAGGTGCGTCGAGGTGGTCCCGCCGAAGGAGCGGACGGCCGGCGAGCGCGCATCTGGGCGCGCATCGGGTGGTGCACCAGGGGTCTGGAAGGACCAGATGGACCAACGAGCTGACAGAACAGCAGGTCACAGCACTGCACCGTCTTCAGCGGACGTTCGGGGAGCGGACTGGGGCGCTCAGGACCGGACGGTGGTCCGGGGGGCGGGCACGGTCGGGGACGGCCACGCCGGCCGGGGCGGTCCGGCGGCGGGCACGGGCGCCCGGGGGCGCTCGCCGTCGGCGTCGCCCACCCGCCTGGCGGTGAGGGCGAACAGCACCACCCAGAAGACGGTGACCAGCCCCACGCCGGCGTAGGCGACCACGGCCGGCCAGGCGGGGCCGTCGGTGGCCTCCCGCAGCAGCACGTCGGTGTTGCGCTGGAACGCCACCCGCCGCTCGGGCAGCGCCTCCACGGCGCTGGCGCCGATCTCGGGGTCGGCCGGCATGTAGATGGCGGCGGCCATCACCTCGTCGCCCCGCATGAGGCTGATCATCGACTTCCACGAGCCGGTGACGGGGACCGCCTCGGCGCTGCGGTAGCGGCCGGGGGCGACCTCGTCGAGGGCCGACCACCGGCGGCCGCCGCCCTGCCAGGACATGATGCCGAAGGCGGTGGCGTCCTCGGCGGCGTCGGCCGGGGCGAGCTCGACGCCCACCCGGGCGTGCTCGCCCTCGGGCTGGAGGCGGATGACGGCGTCAACCTCGCCCACGTTGCGGGGCAGGGGGATGGCCAGCACCACGATCACGGCGGCGGCGGCGACGCCCAGGGCGGCGGCCGGCACCGTGGGCCTGGCCCTGGAGATGGCGTGGGTGGACGCCTCGGGGTGGTTCGAGATCGAGCCGTCGCGCCTC
>JBOGHR010000068.1:0-2270 GCA_050744905.1 Acidimicrobiales bacterium | reverse complement strand
CCGGCCCGACGCCCGGGTGGCGGCCGTCGTCGACGAGGTCTACGAGCTGTTCCTCGACCTCGACGCCGACCACGACCAGATCGAGTTCCCGATCGTCTACTGCGACGCCCGGACGGGGCGGGCGTCGCTCGACCCCGACGACGAGGGTGCGACGCTGGCGCCCCTGTTCGACCTGCTCGTCTCCCGCATCCCGGCGCCCACCTACGAGGACGGCCACCCCCTCCAGGCGTTCGTCACCAACCTCGACCGCTCGCCCTACCTGGGCCGACTGGCCGTGTGCCGGGTCCGCCAGGGCACCATCAGCCGGGCCACGGGGGCGGCGTGGTGCCGGGCCGACGGCACGATCGAGCGGGTCAAGCTGGGCGAGCTGTTCGTCACCGAGGGCCTGGAGCGGGTCCCGGCCGAGGAGGCGGGGCCGGGCGAGATCATCGCCGTGGCCGGCCTCGACGACGTGACCATCGGCGAGACGCTGGCCGACCCCGACGACCCCCGCCCGCTGCCGGTGATGACCATCGACCAGCCCAGCCTGTCGATGACGATCGGCGTGAACACCTCGCCGCTGGCCGGCCAGGACGGCACCAAGCTCACCGCCCGCCAGATCAAGGCCCGCCTCGACACCGAGCTGATCGGCAACGTGTCGCTCAAGGTGCTGCCCACCGGCCGGCCCAACACCTGGGAGGTCCAGGGCCGGGGCGAGCTGCAGCTCACCGTGCTGGTCGAGACCATGCGCCGGGAGGGCTTCGAGCTGACCGTGGCCAAGCCCCAGGTGGTGACCCGGGAGGTCGACGGCAGGCTGCACGAGCCGGTCGAGCGGCTGAGCGTCCACGTCCCCGAGGAGCACCTGGGCACGGTCACCCGGCTCCTCGCCGTGCGCAAGGGACGCCTCCAGCACATGGTCAACCACGGCACGGGCTGGGTCCGCCTCGAGTACCTCGTCCCCGCCCGGGGCCTCATCGGGTTCCGGACCGAGTTCCTGACCGAGACCCGGGGCACGGGCATCCCCCACCACGTCTTCGAGGGCTACGAGCCGTGGCACGGCGAGCTGCGCACCCGCCAGACGGGCAGCATCGTGGCCGACCGGCGGGGCGCCACCACCACCTTCGCCCTGCTCAACCTCCAGGAGCGGGGCGACATGCTCGTCGCCCCGGGGACCGAGGTCTACGAGGGCATGATCGTGGGCGAGAGCCCTCGCTCGGAGGACATGGACGTCAACCCGGTCAAGGAGAAGAAGCTCACCAACATGCGCTCGTCCACCGCCGACGAGCTGGTGCGCCTCACCCCGCCCCGGGTGCTGTCGCTGGAGCAGGCCCTGGAGTTCATCGCCGACGACGAGTGCGTGGAGGTGACCCCCAAGTCGGTGCGCCTGCGCAAGCTGGCGCTCACCCAGGCCGAGCGCCGGCGGGCCCACAAGCGGGACCGCCCGGCGTAGGAGGGCCTCCCGCCGAACCTGTCGCCAGAACGACTCTGGTCCGAGTCGTTCCCGTGACCCGTTCGTGGTCCCGTGCAGGTCAGCACCGCGGCCTACCCGCGGACCTGCTGGGCCAGGTAGTGCGCCTCGCCCATCTGGTTCACGAGGTCGAGCTGGGACTCGACCCAGTCGGCGTGCCCCTCCTCGCCCCGCAGGATCCCCTCCAGGAGCTGGCGGGTCCCGTGGTCGCCCTCCTTGGTGCAGGCCGCGACGCCCTTGTTGAGCCGGGCGATGGCCTCGGTCTCCAGGGCCAGGGCCAGGCGCAGCTTCTCCACCACCGTCTCGCCCACCCTCACCGGGCCCAGGCGCTGCATGTTGGGCACGCCGTCGAGGTAGAGGATCCGGTCGATCAGGGCCTCGGCGTCCTTCATCTCGTCGATGGAGTCGGCCCGGATGTGCTCGGCCAGGCGGTGGTAGCCCCAGTTCTCGCACATCTTGGCGTCCACGAAGTACTGGTTGACCGCCGTCAGCTCGGCGGTCAGGACGTCGTTGAGCAGGTCGACGATCCCCTTGGCTGCCTTCACCCCGTGCTCCTCCCTCGCGTCGGGCTCATTCGACCCCGCGCGAGAGCCGGCGTCAAGCGGCGTGGGCGCCGGCCGGCGCCGCCGGCCCGAGGCCGTACTCGGCGAGGAGGGACTCCAGCGCCGGCCAGCAGCCGCCGCAGCGGGAGCCGGCTCCGCACGAGCGGCCCACGGCCCGGGGATCGGAGGCGCCGGCCTCGATGGCGCCCCGGATCGTGCCGTCGGTGACCGCCCGGCAGTGGCAGACGAACACGCCCGCTACCCCGTGTTCCGGGCCAGGG
>JBOGHR010000067.1:0-3351 GCA_050744905.1 Acidimicrobiales bacterium | reverse complement strand
TCGGCCTCGGCCCCCCGCCGACCGGCGGCCGGCGGCGCCGGCCCGGCGTCGGCGAGTGGCTGGCCCAGGCCGGCCTCGACGACGTGGAGGCGCGCGAGTTCGTCGCCGTGGTGGGGGCGCTGTTCGTCGTGGGCGCCGCCCTCGCCTACGCCCTTTTCGGCGGCGTCCTCCCCCCCCTGGTGGCCGGCGGCTTCGCCGCCACCTTCCCGGTCGCCGCCTACCGGGCCCGGCGCGAGCGCCGTCGCCACCAGGCCCGCGACGCCTGGCCCCGGCTCATCGAGGAGCTCCGCCTCCAGACCGGCTCGCTCGGGCGCTCCATCCCCCAGGGCCTGTTCGAGGTGGGCCGCCGAGCCCCCGCCGACCTGAGGCCGGCCTTCGAGGCCGCCGAGCGCCAGTGGGTCCTCTCCACCGACTTCGCCCGCACCGCGTCGTCGCTCAAGGCCCGCCTGGCCGACGCCACCGCCGACGCCACGCTGGAGACGCTGCTGGTCGCCCACGAGGTGGGGGGCTCCGACGTGGACCGCCGCCTGGCCGCGCTGGCCGAGGACCGCATCCAGGACCTCCAGGGCCGCAAGGACGCCCTGGCCCGGCAGGCCGGCGTGCGCTTCGCCCGCCGGTTCGTGCTCATGGTGCCCCTGGGCATGACCCTGGCCGGCCTGTCCATCGGCACCGGGCGCCACGCCTACCAGTCGGCGGGCGGCCAGGTGGCCGTCGCCGCCGGGTTGTTCGTGGTGGCCGGCTGCTGGCTGTGGGCCGGCCGGCTGATGCGCCTCCCCGAGGAGGAGCGGGTGTTCCGTGCCTGACGTCGGGAGGCGGGCCCCGTGCGCCTGATGGCCCTGTCCGGCCTGGCCCTGTGGGCGGGGGCGACGCTGCTGTTGTCCCACGTCGGGTGGTTCGCCCGGCCTCCGATGCTCGAGCGCCTGCGGGCGTACAGCCCCGGCGGCATGGCCGGCGCCCGGCGCGTCGGGGTGCTGTCGGTCGAGTCCTTCCGGGAGGTGGTCGGGCCCGTGTCCCGCCGGCTGGGTGAGCGGGCCGCCCGGCTGTTCGGCGGCAGCGAGGAGCTGGCCGTGCGCCTGGAGCGGGTGCACTCCCCGCTGGACGTCACCGCCTTCCGGGTCCGCCAGGTGGGCTGGAGCGTGGCCGCCGTGGGGTTGGCCGCCCTCGCCTCGGTGGCGCTGCGGCCCGGCCCGGCGGCCGCCGTCGCCCTGCTGCTCGCCGCCCCCGTCGTCGCCTTCCTGGCCCTGGAGCACCGGCTGGCCCGGGAGTCGGCCCGCTGGCAGCGCCGGCTGTTCCTGGAGCTCCCGGTGGTGAGCGAGCAGCTGGCCATGCTGCTGTCCGCCGGGTTCTCCCTGGGCTCGGCGCTCAACCGGCTGGGCGCCCGGGGCGACGGGGCGTGCGCCTCGGACCTGCGCCGGGTGACGGGCCGCATCCGCCAGGGGCTCTCCGAGGTCGAGGCCCTGCGGGAGTGGGCCGACCTGGCCGGCGTTCCCGCCCTCGACCGGCTGGTGCCCGTCCTGGCCCTCAACCGGGAGGCGGGCGACCTCGGCCGGCTCATCTCCGACGAGGCCCGGGGCATCCGCCGCGACGTCCAGCGCGAGCTGGTGGCGACCATGGAGCGCCGGGGCCAGCAGGTGTGGATCCCCGTCACCGTCGCCACCCTCGTGCCCGGCGTTATCTTCCTGTCCATCCCCTTCCTCGATGCCCTCAGCCAGTTCTCCGCCTCGTAGACAAGGAGCGACCATGAACGACCTGGCCCTGCACGCCTACGTCGGCCAGCGCACGGCCCGGGCCGCGCTCGCCGCCCGCCTGGCCCGGGACGAGCGCGGCGAGGGCGTCATCTCCACCGCCATCGCCGTGCTGGTCATGGCCTTCCTCGGCGTCCTCATGTGGCAGCTGTTCAGCGACACGCTGATCGACTCCAACACCAACGTCAACGACAAGCTCGACGAGATGAGGTAGCGGCGCGGTGCCCGGGCGTCGGGGCGAGCGGGGCTCCGGGATCCTGAGCACCGTGCTCGGGGCGGGTGTGTTCCTGGCCCTGATGCTCTTCGCCGCCCAGCTGCTGGTCGGCCTGCACTACCGGTCGGTGGTCACCGCCGCCACCTACGACGCGGCCAGGGCGGTGGCGGGCGCCGACGCCGTCGACGAGGCCGTCGCCCGGGCCGACGCGGTGCGCAACGCCCGCGCCGTGCTGGGCGGCTACGGGCGCCGGGTCGCCTTCGACTGGGGGAGCTCGACGCCCGACGTCGTCGTCCTCGTCGCCACCGCACCCCGTCCCACCTTCCTGCCCCAGGCCCTCACCGGCCCGGTGGGGCTGGGCGACTTCGAGCGCACCGTGGCCGTGCGCCGCGAGATGCTGCGGTGAGGGTTACTCGCTCGGCGAGCCCCGCTCGGCGGGCGGGCCGGCGGTGGCCGGGCCGGGCGGCGAGGCTCCGTGGGTTCGCTCGTCGCCCCCCCGGGGGCGGCCGGGGGCGGAGCCGGGGCCAGGCCGGCCAGGTCGGCGGCGTCGAGGGCCTGGCGTTCGGCGTGCTGGTGTTCGTCTTCGGCGCCCTGCTCGTCACCAACGCCTGGGGCGTGATCGACGCCAAGATGGCCGCCACGTCGGCCGCCCGGGAGGCGGCCCGGACCTACGTCGAGTCGGCCACGGCGGCCGCGGCGGCGGCCGGCGCCGAGGCGGCCGGCTTCGACGCCATCGTGGCCCACGGCCGGCTCCCCGAGCGGGCCCGCATCCAGCGGGTCGACGGCGGGCCGTTCTCCCGCTGCGCCCGGGTCGTCATCGAGGTGACCTACCGGGTGCCCCTGGTGGTCGTGCCCCTGCTCGGCCAGACCGGCGACGGCATGACGGTGACCGCCCGCCACGCCGAGGTGGTGGACCCGTACCGCACCGGCGTGCCCGGGCCGGCGGCCTGCGATGGCTGAGCGCGGCGCCGGCCCCGGCGCCGGTCGTCGACCTCGCGCCCGCGCCCGGGGCGACGCCGGATCGGTCCTCATGCTGGTGCCCGCCGGGGTGCTGGTGCTGTTCGTGCTGGGAGCCATCGCGGTGGACGCCGCCATCGGCTTCCTGGCCCAACGGGAGCTGTCCGCCACCGCCGCCGCCCTGGCCAACGACGCCGCCACCGTCGCCCTCGCCGAGGACCGCTTCTACGCCGACGACGCCGCCGGCCGGCTCGAGGTGGACGAGGGCGCGGCGGCCGAGGTCGTTCGCCGGGGGCTGGAGCTGCGGGCCCCCCGTGGGGTGCACGACGTCTCCTGGTCCGTCACGGCGGCGGGCGACCAGGTGTGCGTCACCCTCACCGGCCGGGTGGCGTACCTGTTCTCCCGGATCGTCCCCGCCGCCCCCCAGCACGCCGC
>JBOGHR010000066.1:0-1913 GCA_050744905.1 Acidimicrobiales bacterium | reverse complement strand
GCTCCGCCTCGCATGGCGGGCCAAGCTACCCCCGACGCCGGGCCCCCGTCTCGCCCGCCGCCCACGCCCACGCCTCCGGAGTGAGGGCTCACCGAATCGGGTGACCTGTCCACTCGGGAATGGCCGTTCACGTTCACGCCGGTTGGAGCCGGCATGGAGACCCGACGGCGTGCGACGATCTCGGCCATGACCTGTGCCGCCTGTGGGGTTCCGATCCCCAAGCCGCCCCCACCGTCGTGCCTCTCGTGCGGCTCTCCGCTTGGCCACGCTGCACCGCAGAACCGCTGCGCCTTGCCGGTTGCCGGCCGGCACACGTCGCTGGCCCCCGAGCAAGCGGTGGCCACGTTGGCGAGGACCGTGGCCGGCATGGGTGCCCAGGTCACCACGGCCTCCTCCACCTCCATCACCGGCGTCGTCACAACGCAGCGGAATGCCAACGTCCTCCTCGTGATCATCCTCATGT
This sequence comes from Acidimicrobiales bacterium, assembly GCA_050744905.1. Lineage (GTDB taxonomy): Bacteria > Actinomycetota > Acidimicrobiia > Acidimicrobiales > DATLFN01. The sequence continues at coordinate 1,450 of JBOGHR010000066.1, read as the reverse complement.
TCCTCTGCCTCGTCCCGGGCATCGTCTACCTGGTCGTCGCCCGCAAGACCGTCAACGAGCCGTTCTCGGCACAGCTCGGTGCCGGAGAGTCGGGCACCTATGTGACGTTCGCCGGCCAGGGGCGCGGCCGTGCTGTGATCGCTCACGCGGTCGCGTCGCTCCCGGTATGACGGGGGACCGGGCAGGAGCATCGGACCTCTCCGGCCGACCCGTCCACCACCCAGCCGCTCAGGGCGGGTGCCTCGGAGGGCCCCCTCGAGGAGCGCCGATCTCCGACCCACGTGGCAGGCCGTACCCGGGGCGGACGATCTGGTCGCGTGGGCCGTTCACGCCGGGTGGCGCCGGCATGGGACACTGGCCGGCGCATCACCGGGGACCGTTCGTCGAAGGGGCTCACCGTGGACCTCAGCAAGCTCACGCCGGGCGAGAGGATCGTCCTCATCGCCGGAGGCGTGCTCCTGATCGACCTGCTCTTCCTCCCCTGGCACGACATCGACATCGGGATCCTGAGCGTGAGCCGGACGGCCATCGAGTCGCCCAAGGCGTTCTGGGGCGTCCTGGCCACCCTGGTGACCGCGGCCATGGTCGCCGCCGTGGTGGTGACGAGGTTCACCTCCGCCAGGCTCCCCGAGCTCCCCGTCCCGCTGGGGCAGGCGATGTTCCTCGGGGGCGTGGGCGTCGCCGGGCTCTTGGTGCTCAAGCTGCTCCTGGAGACGGACTTCCTGGGGTTCGGGGCGTGGCTCGGCCTCCTGCTCGGGGGCGTGCTGGCCTACGGCGGGTCGCGCATGCGCCGGGAGTCGGAGGGCGCGTCGCCGCCCCCCGCCTCCTCTGGCCTCTAGCGCGCCCCGTAGCGCCCCGGCACCGTCAGCCCGGCCACTCGGCCACCGGGTACGCCGAGGTGGGAACGACGACGGTGGTGGCCAGCTTGTCGTGCCAGGTCTGCTTCTCCGGGTCCCACAGCATCCAGAAGTAGCCGAGCCCGCACGGGAGGCTGGAGACGAACCGGGCGACGTAGCGGATGAGCGCCCGCGGCACGCCGATGGCCCCGCCGGTGGCGAAGTCGACGACGCGGATGTTCATGGTCCGCTTGCCGACCGTCTGGCCCGACGGGCTGCCCTCCAGGTACCCGTAGTAGGCCAGGCCGCCGACCAGGCTGAGGAGGCCGCCGAGGGCGCCGAGGGAGAGGCGCAGGACGACGGTGAACACGCCGAGCAGCACGGCGTCGATGATGGCGGCCACCAGCCGGTCGCCGAAGCTCGCTCTCGGCCCCGAGGGGCCCCTCGTCGTGCCGGGGGTGGGAAGGTCGGCCATGGCGCTCCTCTGGTGGTGGGGGGTCGACGGTCACAGGCCCACACCGCCCCTGGCGGGGCGGCCGGCGAACGACGAGGATCTCGCCGGCGGCCGCCGGTCGCCGCCGGAGGCGACCCCTGCGGCTGCGGGCCGGACGACC
>JBOGHR010000065.1:0-3708 GCA_050744905.1 Acidimicrobiales bacterium | reverse complement strand
TGAGATCGGTGAGGGCGGCGAAGCCGTGGGCCACGCCGGGCGGGATGGCGCCCCGGCCGGGGTTGGTCCGGTCCCGCTCGGACGCGATGGGCTCGGCCACGCCCCAGTCGGCCGCCACCGCCGGGTCGTCCCACGCCAGGCCCAGCTCGTCGGCGGCGTTGTAGTAGCCGTCGACCAGGTAGGTGAGGGTGAGGTCGGTGAGGGCGGCGAAGCCGTGGGCCACGCCGGGGGGGATGAAGACGCCCGCCTCGCCGTCGCCGTCGAGGTCCAGGGCGAGGGTGGCGCCGTCGGTGGGCGAGCCCTCCCGCAGGTCGTGGAGCACCACCCGGGCCCGGCCCCGGGTGAGGTACCAGTAGTCGGCCTGGTGCAGGTGGTAGTGGAGCCCGACCAGGGCGCCGGCCTGCTTCTCGGAGCGGTTGGCCTGCACCATCTCCCGGCCGGCGGGGAACCACGACCGGCGGTAGGTCTCGACGAAGCGACCGCGCTCGTCGCCGTGCACGTCGGGATGGACGACCACCACGCCGTCGATGGCAGCGGACGGGACGATGGTGGGCACGGCGTCGGACAGTAGCGGGGCGGACGGGGCGGGACGGGCGGGTGCCCCGGGTCCGTGTCACCAGGGGCAGGATGACGACGGGACCCCCGTCACACCGGTGCTGCGGCCGCGGTCGCTGCCCCGGCCCATCCAGGCCGCGTAGCGTGAGCACAGGCAACCCGCGCTGGCGAGAGGGCTGGGAAGGCCGCCCTCGGCCCAAGGCCAGGAGAGGCTGGGGGTCTGTCGCCCTACAGGCGTGATGGGGTCGGACGCCCTGACCCAGCGGAGCTACGACCGCAGGGCGAGTAGGTGCTCAGCGGTCACGTCGGGTGTGAGCGGGACGAGGTCGTCAGCCCACTCGATCAGCACGACGGAACCGTCATCAGGCACCGGCGCCGTTCGGGCCAGCCACGTCACGAACTCGGCAACCTCTTCGGGTGTGCGGGCCCCCTCGATTCCAATTGCTCCGGAGCCCCGGAGGATGTCGACCTCCATGTTCCGCACCCTCCCCGGAGGCGTCGGCAAGGAGACGGACGCCGCCAGCTCGGCGGCCAGATCGCCGGTTGGCCGCCGAACCTCGGACCCGGGGAACGCGACCTGCATGGCGCTGATCAGCGCCTCGGTGTCGAAGCGGAAGTCCCCGCTCGAGGCGACGGCGTAACGGACGCTCATGGCCCTCCTCAGGGCACCTTCGGCTCGAGGCGCACGTACCCAGGAACGCCGAGGTCCCGCATCTGCGCCTCGAAGAAGCCGGCAGCCGCTGGATCGTTCGTGACGATCTTGAGCACCTTCACGGGGTTGGACGGGTCGTCTAGCACGGCCCGATACTTCACCAGGCGGCCTCGGATGTCTCGGGTGGCGAACTCGGCCAGCTGCGGATTGCCCATGCTGGTGGGGTTGTACCAGGAACGCCCCTCGAGCACGAGCTTGGCGTCGCCGATGGCACCGTAGGCGCTGGTGCGGCCGTCGGCCCACGTCCCGGGACCGACGAGGCGCTCATCGTCGCCGTAGACCTGGCGCTGGTAGGTGGCGGCATCGCCTGAGGCCTTGACCGGCTCGGTTGGTCGGGCATCCACCCACTGGTCGAGCTGGCGGCCGCCGTCGTGGACCGCCTCGTGCACGGTACCGTCGGCCAGCTCGATGGGCTCCCGGCGCACGAACGCGCCCGGATCGACGACGCCCGCCTCGGCGCCGAGGGACGCCTGACGGGCGGCCCAGAACGCTGCGGGGTCGTCGGCGTAGTCGGCGACGGCGTTGCGCACGCCCCGCCCGACGGCGGCTCCGGCGAAGTTGGAGGGGGCGAAGGTCAACAGCGCCTCGCCGGCGTCGAGGAGCAACCCCTGGGGCGTGGCGGTGGCCAGGTAGGCCCGGGTGGCAGCCGCCGGGTCCCGGGCGAAGGTGGCGACGCCGTGGCCCTCGCCGGCGGCGTAGGTGGCCACCCCGGACAGCCCGAAGCCCAGTCCGAGCGACCCGCCGGAGAGCACCACCAAGGCGGCGAAGGCGGCCCCGACGGCGATCTGGCCGCCCCAGCCGAGGCCGGCCCACCACTCCGCCAGGCCCTCGAACAGACCGGCCAGGTACCCGAACAGGAGGTTGGCGTCCCCCATGGTGTCGCCTACGGCGGAGGCCACCGACACGCCGGCGACCACGGCGGCGGCGAGGAGGCCCAGCCCGACGACGGCCGCGGCCACAGCCGCCCGGTGCCGGGCCGCCGGCTCGGCACCCGGAGTGGTGGCCCACATGGCCTCCTCCCGCAGTCCCCGGGTGAGGCCGGCCGCCGCACGGCCCCGCTGCCACGCCGCCCGCCGGGACTCGCCCCGCCCCCGGGCATGGGCCGACACCACGGCGGCGAGGTCGCCGGTCCACTGGGTCAGGGCCTGGCCCACCAGGTCGAACGCACGCTGCCCCCCGTCGGGGCGCCCGGGGGCCGGCGGAGCGGGTGGCGCGGCGTCCCACCGGCCGGCGACGACGGCACGGCCGGCGAGCACCCCGGTGATGCGGGCGGCCCGGGCCCGCCGGGCGACGTCGACGAGCAGGCAGGCGCCGAGGGCCATACCGGCCAGCAGCGCCGTGCGGTGGCCCTTGCCGCTGAGCGCCCACACCATGCGCAGCACGCCGGGCACGCCGCTGTCGTCTACGGCAGTCCACCGCGGGTTCGCCACCGTGGCGTTGAAGCCGGCGTGGTCGGCCACGGCGACGACGAGGCCGGTCACGGCCAGCACCGGGGCGGCGAGGCGCCGCCCTGCTCGGCCTCCGGCCCCGGAGCGCCACAGGGCGATGGCCAGGGCCAGCGTCGCCGTGGCCAGGGCCGTCCACACCTGGTGGCCGGGGGAGACGGCCAGCCCGCCGTGGACCGACGAGCGGGTGGCGGTCAGCGGGTTCAGCCAGAACCCCTCCACACCCTGGTCCTTGGCCAGACCGAACAGCTGGGCGAAGACGTCGTCGCGGGTCGTCCAGATGAGCACGGCCCGGCTGGCCTCCTCCACGGCGGCGAACGCCGCCCCGCAGGTGAGGCCGGCCACCGCCCAGTCGACGGCGGCGAAGCGGCGGACCCGGCCGGGAGCGGTCACGGCCACCACGACCAGGGGAGCGAGCTTGAGCGTCTCCTCGAGGAACGGGGCGATGCCGACCGAGGCGCCGTCGCGCTCACCCCGGCCCACTCCTGGGCCCGCAGCGAGAGCCACACCACGGCCAGGCTCCATGGGAGGCAGGCCGAGAACAGCGCACCCACGAAACGCCACGACAGCGTCTTGGTCCGGGCCAGGGCGAACCACACGACGACCAGCACCGCCACCCCGAGGTAGGCGCTCACGCTCGAACGCAGCTCCGGGCGCCACACCGCCACCGCGGCGACCACCGCCACCGCGACCCACATGAGAATCGTCCGGCCCCGTACCAGCCACCGGACCGCCCGTTGGTGGCGGCGGGCCCAGGCCTGGCTGCACCGGCCGAGCCGCTCCCACCACTCGGGCGACACGTCGGGGACAGCGCGGCGGGACTCGCCAGCCCGGCCGGGCCGCTCCTCGACGGATGTCCGGATCAAGGCGCACGACGGTACCGGGGCCGATCGGCCAGGCGCCACAGGCTTGGGCGACGATGGTCATTCGTCCCGTCGTTACCTTGCCGCAAGTGACACGGACCCGAGTACCGGGCCGGGACGGGCGGGGCTAGCC
>JBOGHR010000064.1:0-3387 GCA_050744905.1 Acidimicrobiales bacterium | reverse complement strand
CGGCGGCACCGACGGCCTCCGGCGATCCTCATCGCCCGAGGTGGTCACAGGGCCGTGCGGGGTCTATGAGGAGGGTCCTCTCGCGAGAGCCGGCGTGGTCCCGGACGACGGGGGAGCGATGAGCCTGGCCGTCGTGGCCGATGGCGTGTCGAAGCGCTTCCGGCTCTACCACGAGCGCAACCAGTCGCTGAAGGCGGCACTCATGCACAAGCGCCGGGCTGTGGTCGAGGAGTTCTGGGCCCTGAAGGACGTGTCGGTGGAGGTGCCCGAGGGCTCGACGTTCGGGCTGATCGGCGAGAACGGGTCGGGCAAGAGCACGCTCATGAAGTGCATGGCGAAGATCCTCCGTCCCGACCACGGCAGCGTCACGGTGACGGGCAAGGTCTCCGCCCTGCTCGAGCTGGGGGCCGGGTTCCACCCCGAGCTGTCCGGCCGGGAGAACGTCTACCTCAACGGGTCCATCCTGGGCATCAGCCAGAAGGAGCTGAACCGCCGCTTCGACGACATCGTGGACTACGCCGGCCTGGGCCAGTTCATCGACCAGCCCGTCAAGAACTACTCGTCAGGCATGTACGTCCGCCTCGGGTTCTCGGTGGCCATCAACGTCGACCCCGACGTGCTGCTGGTCGACGAGGTCCTGGCGGTGGGCGACGAGGCCTTCCAGCGCAAGTGCGGCGAGAAGTTCGCCGAGCTGCGCCAGCAGGGCAAGACCATCGTGCTGGTGTCGCACAGCATGGTGTCGGTCCACAACCTGTGCGACAAGGTGGCGTGGCTCGACCACGGCCAGGTCAAGATGATCGACTCGGCCCGCCGGGTGGTGGACGAGTACACGGGCAACGTCCAGGTGGACCGCAAGGCCGACGGCGAATCGGGGAGCCGGTGGGGGTCGGGCGAGGGCCGCATCGAGGCCGTCGAGCTGCTCGACGCCGCCGGCTCGCCCGCCACCATGACCCGCACCGGCGACAGCGTCACGATCCGGCTCCACTACGACCTGACCGAGCCGATCGACGAGCCGGTGTTCGGCGTGATGATCCAGACCGTGGACGGCACGCACGTCACCGGGCCCAACTCCCGCGACGCCGGCTGGGGGGTGGGGCGCCTGGAGGGCAAGGGCCACGTCGACCTGCGCGTCGAACGGCTGCTGCTGGTCCCGGGCACCTACGACCTGTCGGCCGCCATCTACGACCACACCGTCCAGCACCCCTACGACGTGCGCCGCCACGTGCTGCGCTTCCACGTCGAGCCCGGCGAGCCGCGCGAGAGCGTCGGCGTCGTCTCGCTCGGCGGCCGGTGGGAGATCGGCGACCGGGCCCGCACCGTGTGACGGCGGGCGGCCCACGCCCCCGGCGCGAGACATGGACAGGAACAGGCGCACGGCGTCCGGTGCGCGCCGAGCCCGTCGCGGTGGCGCCGCCCGGGTCAGCCGCGGATGCGGAAGGGGTAGAGGCGCTCGAAGTTCGGGCTGTAGTACGGGTCGACGCAAGCGTGGGTGACCCAGTGGGCCTCGAACTCGTCGTCGTCGTCGAGGTGGGCGTGGACGCCGCGCGTGCCGCCCTCCAGGTGGGACAGCTCGGCGTAGGGCGTGTAGACGACCTCGTAGCCGGCCTGGCGGGCCCGCAGGCACAGGTCCACGTCGTTCCAGGCGACGCGCAGCCGCTCGTCGAGCCCGCCCAGCTCCCAGTACACCGACGGGCGGACGAGCATGCACGCCCCGGTGACCGCCGTGCAGTTCCGCACCACGTCGCCCATCCCCCAGAACCCGCGGTGGTCGACGTTGCCGGCGTGGCCGCCCTTGTAGCCGATCACGATCCCCTCGTGCTGCGGCTGCCCGTCGGGGTAGCGGAGGCGGGCGCCGACGACGCCGACCTCCGGCCGCTGGCCGTGCTCGACCAGCGCCTCGATCCAGTCGGGGGTGACGACGCGGGTGTCGTTGTTGAGGAACAGCAGGAAGTCGCCCGACGCCTCGTGGGCGGCGAGGTTCATCATGCGCGGGTAGTGGAAGCGGTGCGGGTAGCGGAGGACCCGCGCCGGGAGGCGGGCCAGGTAGCCCAGGGTCTCCGGGTCGGTGCTCTGGTTGTCCACGACGATCAGCTCGACGTTGTCCCAGCTCGAGCGCTCCAGGACGTCGTCGACGCAGCCCCGCAGCAGCTCGGCCCGGTCCCGGGTGGGGATCACGACGGACACCTTGGGGCGGCCCCGAACGGCGTAGCGGGCGCGGTAGGTGGTGGGGTGGAGCCCGTCGACCACCCGGCCCGGCGCGCCCCGCCGGTCCATGGCGTCGGCCAGGGCCCGGCGGGCGGCGTCCAGCGCCCACGGCTTGGCGTCGCTCACCGCCGCCGTCGAGCCCTCGACCTTGCGCCAGGTGTACAGCGGCTCGGGGACGTGGGCGATCTCGGTGGTCGCCTCGGTGGCCCGCAGGACCAGGTCGTAGTCCTGGCTGCCGTCGTAGCCCGGGCGGAACCCGCCCAGCTTGTCGAGCAGCGTGCGGCGGACGACGAGGAGGTGGCAGAGGTAGTTGCGCGACATCAGGTGATCGGGCGACCAGTCGGGCTTGAAGAACGGGTCGACCAGGCGCCCGTCGGGGTCGCGCTTGTCCTCGTCGGTGTAGATCAGGTCGAGCGTGGGCCGCTCGTCGAGGGCGAGGACCACCTCGCCCAGGGCGTGCGGCTTGAGCTCGTCGTCGTGGTCGAGGAGCGCCACCAGCTCGCCGGTGGCGAGGGCCAGCGCGGCGTTGGAGGCCCCGACGATGCCCTGCCGGGCGGGGAGGCGCACGAGGCGGATGCGCGGGTCCTGGCCGAGGTGGGCGTGGAGCACCTCCAGCGTGGCGGGGCCGGTGGACCCGTCGTCGCCGATGCAGAGCTCCCAGTCCTCGTACACCTGGGCCCGCACGGAGGAGATGGCGTCGTGGAGCCACGACGGGTGGGTGTCGAACACCGGCATGACGATGCTCACCGTCGGCCGCCGGACCAGCCCGGCCAGCCGGGCCGCCAGGCGGTCGAGGCGGGCCCGGGTGGGGCCGTAGCGGGCGTACCACCGACCGTACTGGTCGTTGACGTCCACATCGGTCCAGTCGCCCGACGGCGGTCCGTGGAACGCCGGCGCCGGCGTGTCGGCAGCGGGCGGCGCCGCCTTCCAGGCCGAGCCGGCCACGGGCACCCTCGTGGGGCGCACCGGGTGCTCCCCGGCCGGCGGCGGCCGGTCGAGCGGCTGGGCCCGGGGGATGCCGGCCGCGGGGGCCAGTGCGGCGTCGGCGCACGCCCGCAGCAGCTTCAGGCGCGCCGCTTCGGCCGAGAAGGGGCCGGCGGCGAGGCGGGCCAGCTCGTCGTGCACCGCGCGCCACGACGCCTGGCGTCGGTGCAGCTCCTCGGCCCGCAGCGCGGCGTCCCC
>JBOGHR010000063.1:0-2023 GCA_050744905.1 Acidimicrobiales bacterium | reverse complement strand
GGCCAGGTGGGCCCGGGCGAAGGACGCCCGGGGCCGCACGTCGACCACCCACTGGCCGGCCGCCACCCGGCGGCGCAGCTCCGCGGGGTCGGCCGGCTCGGGCGCCGACAGGTCCACCGGGGCCGGTCCCCGCCGGTTGATGGGCGCCATGTGGGCGTAGTAGCGGGGATGGGCGGTGACCCCGCCCAGCAGGTGGGCCACGAACCGCTCCTCGTCGTCGATGGTGAGCGCCACGTTGTCCTCGCGCTCACGGCCGATGGTGCTGCGGTCGGCGCCGCTGGCCGGGGCCGAGGCGCAGAAGCTGCCGAAGCCGTGGGTGGGGTGGACGCCGACGTCGTCGGCCAGCTCCCGGGCCAGGCGTCGCACCGAGTGGAACTGGGCCCGGGTCAGGCCGTCGGTCGCCTCCGGTGAGATGAGGTCGGTCCGCCCGACCGTGCCGTACAGCATGGACCCGCCGGTGAACGCGGCCACCGGCCGCCCTCCGGAGGACACGACCCACGACAGGTGGGCCGGCGTGTGGCCGGGCGTGTGGAGCGCCCGCACGACGAGGCCGCCCACGGCCAACTCGTCGCCGTCGGCGGCGCCCACCCGTTCGAAGGCGACGTCGTCGGCCGCCGCCAGGACGTAGGCGCCGCCCGTCCGGCGGGCCAGGTCGAGGCCTCCGGTGACGTAGTCGTTGTGGACGTGGGTCTCCAGGACGTGGGTGAGGCGCAGGGCCCGCTCGTCGACGACGGCGAGCACCCGGTCGACATCGCGCTGCGGGTCCACCACCACCGCCTCGCCGGCGTCGACCACCACGTAGCTCCGGTCGCCCAGCGAGGGGGTGTCGACGGTGATGATCTCCATGTGGCCTCCATGGTCGGGGCGGCGGCGGCCGCCCGTCGGTCAGCCGGCCGCACGCCACCGGGCATCGAGGCGGGCGGGCTGGTCGTCGCCCAGGGGGCGGTTCTCCACATCGGTTGCGGTCATCCCGACGGTCTACCCGCCCACCGCCGCCGGCGGGCGCGGCGGTGGGCGGCATCGGCCATCGGCCGTGCGGGTATGACGACGCCACAGCGGGTGGAGAGCCACCTGCACCTCCCGGGGATCCCGGCGCCCAACAAGGCGCGGTCCCGGCAGGCCGACGGCGCCGGCGCCGGCGACGTGGTCCACCACGGCGCCTGAGAGGGGTGCCCGACGACGAGCAGCTGGCGTTCCTCCACCAGGAGCGCAAGGCCGGCGGCGAGGACAGCACCTTCTTCAAGCTCGTCCGCCGGTCCTGACCGTGGACGCGCCGGCCCCCGGGCCGGCCCGCACGGTGAGGTTGCCGCCGACCCGGACGCACTCCACCAACCGCTCGCCGGGGTGCACCACCGCGCCGGGCCACACCACCGAGCGGACCACCTCGCCCTCCACGCGCGCCCCCTCCCCCACCACGCTGCGCCCGCCGGAGGCGGCGAGGTTGGCGGCCAGGTAGTCGGGGGGCGTGCCGCAGTCGAAGAACGGCCCTCGGGCGGGGACCAGCTCCAGGCCGTCCTCGTCGGCGAGCCGGCGCCACGACGCCTCGTAGAGTCCGGCCGGGGCGGCGAGCAGCCCCCGCACCTCGGCCCACGGCATGAGGGCGGCGCCGCAGTAGCGCCAGGGCCCGAAGTCGCCCCGGCCGGGGTCTGGCACCACCAGCAGGCGCGCCCGGCGGCCGTCCCACCCCTCGGCCAGGCGGCCCAGGTCGAAGCGGTGCCAGGCGTCGGCGTTGGCCACGACCGTGGCCCGCCCGTCGATCCAGCCCCGCAGCCTCCCCAGGGCGCCGGCGGTGCCGAGGGCGTCGGGCTCCTCCACCGACAGGTGGGCCCGCCCGCCCACGTGGCGCTCCACCAGCGCCCGCCCGGCGTGCACGTTGACGGCCACGTGGGCGGTCAGGGGGCGCACCCGGTCGAGGGCCAGGTCGACCAGCGCCACGTTGCCCACCGGGCACAGCGCCTTGGGCAGGACGTCGGTGAGCGGCCGCAGCCGGGTGCCGGCGCCGGCGGCGAGCACCACGGCCGCC
>JBOGHR010000062.1:0-1662 GCA_050744905.1 Acidimicrobiales bacterium | reverse complement strand
GGCCGCAGCAGCACCGACGCCAGCAGCGACGACCCCGGCGCCGCCGCCCACGCCCGACCGCGCCGGCCCCGGCCCGCGGTCTGGGACGAGGCCACCACGACGACCCCCTCGGGCGCCCCCGAGCGGGCCAGGTCCAGGCAGACCCGGTTGGTCGAGCCCACCTCCGCCAACCGGCGCACGTCCCAGTCGATGCGCTAACCATAGGCGCCATGCTGGCCAGGGTCCTCGTCGCCAACCGGGGTGAGATCGCCGTGCGGGTGATCCGCACGTGCCGGGCCCTGGGCGTGGAGACGGTGGCGGTCTACTCCGAGCTGGACCGCGACGCCCTCCACGTCCGCCTGGCCGACACGGCCTACGCCCTGGGCGGCCAGGCGGCGGCCGAGAGCTACCTCGACGCCGGCAAGGTCCTCGACGCCGCCCGCCGCAGCGGCGCCGACGCCGTGCACCCGGGGTACGGCTTCTTCGCCGAGAGCGCCGGCTTCGCCCGGGCGGTGGCCGCCGCCGGCCTGGCGTGGATCGGCCCGCCGCCGGGGGCCATGGACGCCATGGGCGACAAGGTCAGCTCGCGCGTCACCGCCCAGCGGGCCGACGTCCGGCCCGTCCCGGGCACCACCGAGGTGCTGACCTCGCCCGACCAGGTGGTGGGCTTCGGCGACGAGCACGGCTGGCCGGTCGCCGTCAAGGCCTCCTACGGCGGCGGGGGACGGGGGATGCGGGTGGTGGCCGGGCCCGGCGACGCCGCCGCGGCCCTGGAGTCGGCCCAGCGGGAGGCCGAGGCCGGCTTCGGCCGCCCCGACTGCTACCTGGAGCGCTACCTCCCCCGAGCCCGCCACGTGGAGGTCCAGGTGCTCTTCGACGCCCACGGCAACGGCGTGTGGCTGGGCGAGCGGGACTGCTCCACCCAGCGCCGCCACCAGAAGCTCATCGAGGAGACCCCGGCGCCCGGCCTCGACGACGCCCTGCGCACCGCCATGGGGGAGGCGGCCGTGCACGTGGGGGCGGCGTGCGGCTACGTCAACGCCGGGACCGTCGAGTTCCTGGTGCAGGACGGCGAGTTCTTCTTCCTGGAGATGAACACCCGCCTCCAGGTCGAGCACCCCGTCACCGAGCTGGTCACCGGCCTCGATCTGGTGGAGCTGCAGCTGCGGGTGGCGTCGGGCGAGCCGCTCCCCTTCTCCCAGGCCGACGTGGTGCCCCGGGGGGCGGCCATCGAGTGCCGCGTCAACGCCGAGGACCCCACCGGCGGCCGGTTCCTGCCCGTGCCGGGGACGATCTCCCGCTTCCGCCTCCCGGCCGGCATCGGGGTGCGGGTCGACGCCGGCTACCAGGAGGGCGACGTCCTCCCCGGCGCCTACGACAGCCTGGTGGCCAAGGTCGTCACCTGGGGCCAGGACCGCGAGGCGGCCCGCCGCCGCATGGTCGCCGCCCTGCGGGAGGCCGAGATCGACGGCGTCCCGACGACCATCCCCGCCCAGCTCCTGGTGCTCGAGCACCCCGACTTCGTGGCCGCCGCCCACGACACCGGCTGGGTCGAGCGCGAGCTCGACCTGTCGGCGCTGTCCGCCCCCGCCCCCGCCGCCCCCGCTCCCGCCGGACCCGCCAAGGTCCGCCGGGACGTGGACGTGGAGGTGGACGGCCGGCGCTACCGGGTGAGCCTGTGGG
>JBOGHR010000061.1:0-1875 GCA_050744905.1 Acidimicrobiales bacterium | reverse complement strand
CCTCGGGAGCCTCGGCGCCGTCCGCCTCGACGACGGCGCCGAAGGCGGCCTCGGCCTGGGCCAGGATCGCCCCCGCGTTGCGGATCGGCTTTCCCTCGACCTCCAGGGCGACGGGCTCGTCGCGCCGGGCCACCACGACCACCGCGGCGCCGACGGCGACCAGCACGGCGGCGGTGACGGCGGTGTTGCGCCAGCGCGACCCCGGCCGCCGCGCCGCCGGGCCCGAGCGGTGTCGCGCTGACCCTGGGAGTCGGCGCAGCACTTCGCTTGGCCGGTGGGCACTTCATTGCCGAGAACGACGGTTCGCTCACTGGCGCCGACGTCGGGGACGTCCTTCCCACGGGCGCTGACGATCCCCCATGGACCGCAGGGGATGACGGGAGTGATGACTCCGAGTCGTGGCAGTAGCCCTCCGGCCCGTGGGCCCGATCTTGTTCGCGGCATCGCACTGCAGCTCGGCGACCTGCGCCGATGGGTTAGAGCGGGATGATCCGCACGTCGCCTGCGAGGTGGCTCGCCAGTTCGGAGAGGTCGGCGACGTCCGCGGTGAGGACGCCTGCGTCGAGCGCGGCGGCGACGTGGACCACGTGCGCGTCGACGACGTCGGATGACCCTGCCTTCCCGACGAGCAGCCCGACGTCGTGGGCGTCCTCCGCCCCGAACGGCATCACCTCGCAACCCCGAAGGAACCGGCGCAGCTGAACCTGGCGTGCTGAGCGGCTGACCTGGGCGACGACGGGTGCGGTGGTAACCGGCACCACGCCCATCTCGAGGCGGACCCGATGGTCGGCCCACACCGCCCGGTCACCGCGCGCGGCTCCGATGAGGGCGCCGGAGTCGTAGACGATGGTCACGCCGGCTTGCGCCCGAGCCCCCGCATCTCCTCGGCCACCCGCCGACGAGCGTCGGCCAGTTCCTCGTTGCTCAGGGCGCCGTGTTCGGCCTCCCAGTCGGCGACCGCCTTCAGCCCGTCCCGGGCGAGAAGCGCCCGCCGTGCCGCGTTGGTCATCCACATGGAGACGCTCACGCCCTCTTCGGAGGCGGCGGCCACCACGCCGGCATGAACCTCCGGGTCGACCGTGATGGCGAGCTTGGGTGACGGCTTGCCACGCGGCATGACACAACTCTACTACCACGGTAGGAGAGTCCGACCTGCCGTACTGGCGTGGCGGGAGATTCCGGCGGACTCGCACAGAACGACGCCACGAGCGACCCTCCGCGGGCTGTCGGAACATCGCGCCGGCACGCGCCTCCGGCGTTCGGCGCCGAAGGTTTGGCCCGCTTGGCATCCGGCGCGGTGGGCATGCGGCCCGCACGATTTCGTGCGGCTCGCCCTGCCGGGGTCCTCGTGGAAGTCTACGAGCAGGTCTGGCACACCCGATTCGCCACAGCGGACCTCGCTGGCGACGAGGAGGAGGACGAGTAGACGAACGCGCTCTGCACGGGCTCCCTCGAGCCGGGACGGGCCACTTACCGTACGCCGCCCACGTGCCGGAGTCGAGGGGTCGGACTGCCGAGCCCCGAAGCCGAACCGGTCGTCAACCGGGCGCCGTCATGTCGCGGGGCTTCGAGGTCCAGAACGCCCGCGTGGAGCGTTCCATTGACTGTCCCGACGGCGGTGCGGCCTCTTGGGCTGGGCCCGAGCGCTTCTCGGAGCGCACTCCCGGACGATTCGCCGCAGGTGGACTTTCGCACTTCTTGGGGCGTGGGGCTGGCCGGGTTCGGCTTAGCGCTTGGGGCGGCTGAGGGAGCACCGCACAATTAGTTGGAGGATAACCTCTCACTCCGTGGATGGCGGCGGCGTGATCGTGTAGTTCCACTCGCCATGCCAGTCGTGCCGTCGCAGCGGGATGGCGGCGAGTTCGTCGTCGGTGA
>JBOGHR010000060.1:0-3041 GCA_050744905.1 Acidimicrobiales bacterium | reverse complement strand
GCGGCCGAGGTCGTGGTCGCCTACCGGCGCCTGCTCGAGGTCGAGTCCAGCTTCCGGGTGCTCAAGGACCTCATCGAGCTGCGCCCGGTGTTCCACTGGACCGAGGAGCGGGTCCGGGCCCACGTCGCCATCTGCGTGCTGGCCGCCGTCATCGAGGCCCTCATGGAGGCCGACCTGCGGGGCGCCGGCGTGGCCGACCGACATCGACGACCAGGCCATCTCCCCCCACCGGGCACTGCGGGAACTGGGCCGCATCCGCCGCGTCACGCTGAGCATCGCCGGGCGCACCATCGAGCGCGACACCCGCCACAGCGCCCTGCAGGACCGCATCCTCGCCGCCTTCGGCGTCGAGGCGGCCAGCTGGGCACCCGCAGCCGCCGGCTGACCCGCCCAGCGCCGCAAATCAAGGAAATGTAGGGACAAACAGCGGAGTCGCGCCCCCTCCCACCTGCGCTTTCGCGATCACGGTGTCAAAGTCGGGTCTGGTCGAGGAACTTCCAGTACGCCGGCACCGGGGTGTCAAGGAGACTTCGCCGTGACTGTCCGGAGAATTATGCCGGTCGTCCGTCCATACCGTGAGGTGGTTGGGCGGCTCAGTCGCTGGCCCGGTCTGCTATTGGGGGCTGCTGCCGGCCCTGTCCAAGTTGCATCCAACACCCTGGCTCGTTGGATGGGGTGCACCCGCGCTCGCTGGAACGAGCCCTCGCCCGGCGGGAGGCGGCGAGGAACCCCAAAAGTGGCTGAGACTTCCACCGTCGAGTGCGGGGGCGCCCCTGCCGCGCTGGTTGGCGGCTACGAGGCCATGCGCGACGCCATGGTCGGCGGGGGGCGGAGGGATGGCGCCACGGCTACGGCGTGCTCGCCGGTGGCGGGATGGTGGCCTGGATGTCGACCGTCACGGAATTCCCTGACGCTGCCGTCACGGAATTCCCTCGCCCGGCGTGAAGCCGATGTCTACTCGATGGCGGCTCCGTCCCGCCGGGCGCCCGGCTGAAGCAGTGCCCGAAGCTCGCCGGAGAGCACCGTGGCGCTGAACCGTCCGAGGTCCCGGCCGACGACGACGCTGTTCCTCCCGCGCCGAATGGTCACCACCCAGCAGCGGCCGGGCCGGCCGTCGTCGTCGTCCTCCTGGTCGACCTCGACGCTGATGCGGTTGCGGCCGGCACAGCTGGTGCGTGAGGGACGGCACTCCGGCGAGCAGTAGATCGGCGGGCGCCCGACCCGCCCGGGGCGGCGTTCGACGGCGTTGTCGCACCCGGCCGCCGCGCAGGCCGGCCCGCTCACGTCGCCCGTCCCTTGGTCGAGCCGGGGCGCTTGTTGGGCCGGAAGGAGCGGCCGTCCATGTGGACGTGGTGGGCGGAGTTCACGATCCGGTCCAGGATCGACTCGGCCACGACCGGGTTCGGGAACAGCGTGTACCAGTCCGAGGCCTGGCGGTTGGCCGTGAAGATCGCCGGCCGGGGCCCTCGTTCGGTGACGAGCTCATAGAGGTCATCGGCCTGGGTCAGGGTGAAGTCCCGGAGGGCGAAGTCGTCAAGAATCAGCAGAGCGGGCCGGGCCCACCGGCGCAACCGGGCCTCCCAGCTGCGGTCGGCGTGGCCGCCGGCGAGGTCGGCCAGCAGACGGCTCGTCTTGATGAAGACCACGCTGGCGCCCCGCCGGCAGGCGGCGTGGCCGAGGGCTTGGGCGATCATCGACTTCCCCACCCCGACGGGGCCGTGGAGGATCACCGACTCGCCGGCGTCGAGGAAGCGCAGGGTGGCGAGGTCGCGGATCTGGCCGGCGGGGATCTTGGGGTTGAACGAGAAGTCGTAGTCCTCGATGGTCGTGGTCTGCTCGAAGCGCGCCGCCTTCACCCTGCGCTCGAGGCCCGCGGTGTCCCGCCGGGCCGCCTCGTCGGCGCAGAGGACCCCGAGCAGCTCGACGTGGCCGAGCTCGCCGGCGCCGGCCTGGGCCAGGCGGGCCTCCAGAGTCTCCAGCATGCCGAAGAGCTTCAGCGCCCGCAGGGCGTCCTCCAGCTGATGGGGCTTCATCCGGCCACCTCCGACCCGAAGAGGACCTCGGGACCGTGCAGGTGCGCCGGTGCCGAGGGCGCCGCCGCCGGAGCTTCGTCGCCGTCGTGCTCGGTGCCGGCGGCCAGGATGCCCTTGACCGTCTTGTAGGAGGGGTCGCCGACGTCGATGGCCCGCCGGCAGGCGGCGTTGAGGCGCTCGGCGTCGTAGCGGTCGGCCAGGTGCACCACGCCCTGGGCCCCTCGCAGGCGATAGAGGGCGTTGACCTCCATCAGCACCCCGACCAGCTCGGCGACGGATTCGCCCAGCTCAGCGGCCCTGCGCCGGCACCACGCCGGGGTGCGCATCATGAAGGCGATCTTCTCCGGCGGGTAGTCGGCGTTGTCGGTCTGCTTGCCCTTCTCGATGCGCACGTGGGTCTTGATGAGGGCTCCCTCGAAGAAGACCTCGACGGTGCGCACGCCCTCCCGGGCGTCCACGGTGCGGCCGATGTTCGGCCACGGCACCGAGTACAGGGCCTTGCCGACCTTGATGTGGATGTCGGGGCCCACCTTGGGCGTCGTCCACTTCGCCAGCTCGAAGGCCTGGCGTGGCAGCGGCAGCAGGGCGTCGGCCTCCTCGGCGTCGAAGACGACCTGGGGTGCCACCCGCAGCAACGGCCGGCACTGGCGCTGGTTGGCCACCTGGCGGCTCCAGCGCACGGCGTCTTCCTGCATGCCGGCCAGGCTGGTGAACTCGCCGGAACGGCCGGCGAAGAAGGAGTCCCGGGCATAGGGGACGTGGCGCTCCACGGTGGCCTTGTCGCGGGGCTTGAGCCGCCGGGCGGGGTCCACGAGACAGCCGTAGTGGGCGGCGAACTCCCCGAACGCCTTGTTGATCAGCGGGTCATACAAGTCGGCCTTGACGACCCCGGTCTTGAGGTTGTCGGGGACGACCCGCCGGGGCGAGCCTCCGAAGAACTCGAAGGCCAGGACGTGGGACTCGACCCAGGAAGCCTGGTCCATGCGCAGCACCGGCCGCAGGAACATC
>JBOGHR010000059.1:0-1792 GCA_050744905.1 Acidimicrobiales bacterium | reverse complement strand
TGTTCGCCTTCGGCGACGCCCGCTTCAAGGGCTCGCTGGTCGGGCGGCCGGGGTTGGCCGCCGTCGTCGCCATGGCCCCCATGGCCGGCGTGCGGGGCTACTGGCTGGCCGGCGCCGACGGGGCCGTCCACGCCCTGGGCACGCCGCACCTGGGCGCCCGTCCCGTCGGCGACCGCGACCCGGCGGTCGTGGCCATGGCCGCCGTCCCCGCCCCCCGCCGGGTCAGGTAGGCGAGCCCGGGAACGCCCCCGCCCCGGCGAACATGCCCCGCCGCCAGCGGTGGGGGGTGGCGAGCACGGCCCTCGGGTAGTCCTCGAACAGCCAGCGGGCGAAGTTGCGGCGGGTCCACGGGGTCGCTGCCGCCACCCGCAGCGTCGCCCGCAGGCCCTTGCGGTGGGCGATGCCCATCTCCGACAGGCGCCCGGCCAGCCGGTTGTCGACGGCCACCCCGGCCCGCACCGCCGAGCCGTAGGCGGCCGCCGCCCGCTCCGGCGCCAGGGCGCCGGCGCCGAGCATCGCCTCGGCGGCCAGCATCCCCGTCTCCAGCGCCTGGCCGATGCCCTCGCCGGTCATGGGGTCGGTCGCCCGGGCGGCGTCGCCCACGAACAGGGCCCGCCCGCCGGCGGCCGACAGGGGGCTGCGCTGGATGCGGGCGGGGATGGGCCACGCCTTGTGGGGCGACTCGGGGGCCGCCGCCTCGCCCAGCGCGGCCCGCACGTGGGCCCGCCCGAGGACGTCGGCCCACTGGGCCTTCATCACCCGGACGCTGGCGCCCCGCCGGCGCGGCACGCCGAAGCCGACGTTGGCCCGCCCGTCGCCCAGCGGGAACGACCAGGCGTAGCCGGGCAGCAGGTCGGGCTCGAACCACACCCACAGCTGGGTGGCGGCCACGTCCGACACGCCGGTGAAGTACTGGCGGAACGCGTGCCACTCGCCCAGGTAGCCGTCCTCGTCGGCCGCCCCCAGCGCCTTGCGCAGCGGCGACCACATGCCGTCGGCGCCGACCGCGTAGCGGGCCCGCACCGCCCCCAGGCCGTGGACGTCCAGCACGATCGAGCCGCCGTCGCCGTCGAGGCGGGCCCCCCGCAGCCCGCAGCCGTCGTGCACCTCGACCCCGGCGTCACGGGCCACGTCCAGCAGGGCGGCGTCGAGGTCGCAGCGGCGGGCGACGGCGGCGAACAGGCCGGCGCCCCGGGGCAGGGGGAAGACCACCTCGCGGCCGGCCGGGCCCCGGACGTGGACGTCGTCGACCGCGAACCACGACGGCACCGACCCCGGCTGCAGGCCGAGCGCCTCCAGCCGGCGCAGGGCGCCGGTCGTGAGCCCGTCGCCGCAGCACTTGTCCCGGGGGAAGCGGGCCTTGTCCACCAGCACGACCGCCCGGCCGGCCCGGGCCAGGGTGATGGCGGCCGCCGCCCCCGCCGGCCCGCCGCCCACCACGGCCACGTCGGCCGTCCGCACCGTGGCTGCGCTCATCGGCCCAGGAGGTCGCCCATGGCGGCGCCGATGTCGGGGTGGCGGAACCGGTGCCCGGACGCCAGCAGCTTCTCGGGCACCATCCGCTGGCTCGCCAGGACCATCTCGCGGGCCATCTGGCGGCCCACGACCACGCCCAGGGCGAAGCGGGGGACGGGCAGCGCCGCCGGCCGGTGCAGGGCCCGCCCGATGGCCCGGGCCAGGCCGGCCGCCGTCGTCGGCTCGGGGGCGCCCAGGTTGACCGGCCCGCGCAGCGACTCGGTCGCCAGGGCGTGGCCGATGGCGCCCACCTCGTCGTCGATCGACACCCAGCTCA
>JBOGHR010000058.1:0-4232 GCA_050744905.1 Acidimicrobiales bacterium | reverse complement strand
ACCGGGGCGAGCCGCCGGCCGCCAACGTCTCCCCGAGGTGCTCAACGCCGTGCTGCCCGCCGACGTCGGCCGCTCCACCGGCACCGGGCCGAACGCGTTCCCCCGGGCGCCCCAGGCCGGCCACTTCCGGGTCTGGCGGGCACCGCGCCGGCACCTTCGCCCAGCTGTGGGCCGTGAGCAACCACCCCTCCAGCGTTCCAGACCCGCCGCGGGGGCAGCGCCGGGAGCAGGCCCTACAACGCCGCCGTCGCCGAGGCGCCGGAGCGAGCGGGCGAGGAGCGGGTGCTGGTCGGCGGCGACCTCAACGTGTTCCCCCGGCCCGACGGCCCTCTCGGCCCCGGCGACCGCCGGTTCCCGAGCGACCAGCTGGCCCCGTGTACGACGGCGGTCGGTCAGTCGCTCGTTGACCGTCTTGCCACCCATTTTGGCCGTCCACTGCCTGTAGGGGCCGTGGAGGCGGGGCGGTTCGGCGCGGCAGGCGCAGTTGGGCTCGTCGCACCGGCTCTGCCGTTCGGCGACGCTGCCGACCGCCATGTAGCCGATGGCGCCCAGCTGGTGGTGGTCGCCGATCACCACCGCCTTGGCCGCGCACCCAGCGACGGGACCAGGGCGACGTCGGCAGCGGTGATCTGCACCGCGGCGCAGAGCACCAGCTCGAGCGCGCTCCGGGCAGGAGGCGTCCGTACGAGCCCCGACGCCTCAGTGCGGCCCGTCGACCGCCAGGCCCAAGGTCGCCGCCGCAGCCGCCATTCGTTGGTCATAGGTCACAACGGCTCGCAGGTCGACCGCAAGCTGAGCGGACGCGAGGTGAACTGCGTCCAGCGTGCGCAGGAGGGTCCCCGGAGCGAGTGACGCAGCGGTGTCGAGCAGGGCGGTGTCGAGGTTGACCTGGTGCAGGCGGGCGAGTTGACGGCGGGCCTGAGCGACAGCAGGGGCGCCACCGGACTGGACGGCTCGGACGACCTCGACCCGCGACAGCGTGCTCGTCACGCGTTCGTCGGATCGATGGCGGCGCAGATAGCGCCTGAGCGCATCGGACTCCGCCTCCTTCTGGACGAGCTTCACGATGGCAGAGGCGTCGAGGTAGAGCCT
Organism: Acidimicrobiales bacterium; assembly: GCA_050744905.1. Lineage (GTDB taxonomy): Bacteria > Actinomycetota > Acidimicrobiia > Acidimicrobiales > DATLFN01. The sequence continues at coordinate 3,140 of JBOGHR010000058.1, read as the reverse complement.
CAGCGCTCGTCCTCGCGCATCGTCGCAAGGGCGCCGCTGGCGTCGATGCCGAAGTCCTTCGGCGCCTCGTCGACCACGTCCCCTGACTCGGTGGGCGGAGCGATTCGGCCGCTCGCGAGCAGGTGCTCCCACTCGTCACCACCGACGGGCACCAGCATCGCAACGGGACGCCCTCGATCAGTGACCTCGAGCGTCTCGCCGCTGGCAACGCGAGCGAGATGGCGGCTGGCGTGCTGGCGAAGCTCACGAACGCCGATGCGATCCATATGCTACAAGGTAGCACGACGGCCACTGCCCACGAACCGAGCTGCCCCTACGCGCCCTGACGAGATGCGCCATCCCGCGAGATCGAGGCCCGGGGCCTCCGGAACGTGGCGACGATGCGGGCACCCGCCGAGGACGAGCCGCTCTTCGAAGGGATCGGCTGATTCCTCGCGCGCTCCCGTCGATCATGTGACCAGCGTGACCCATGGGAGCCGTCGGGGCGAGTTCAAGCCGAACGGCACGTCGGTGCGGTCATCCCACGAGCTGATGGATCCGCTGGTGCGACAGGTGGAGGAGTTCAGCAGTGTCTCGGACGCTCATCCCGTGCTCAGCGACGAGCCTCCTCGCAGCCTGAGCTGTTAGACCTTGCGCCTCCTCGGCGAGCTCGGTGGCCTTCGCGCGAGTCAGGTTGGCCGCCACGACCACATCGATCAGACCCTTCGGTAGGCCCTCGAACTCCTCATCGATCGCCAGCAGGTCGGGATCTGTCGCCTGAACCCAGAGCGCGAGCGCATCTCGAATGTTCTCCCGCGCACGAGCCAGCGTTCGGCCAAAGGAGTGCACCTGCGGGACCTGATCGATCTCGACGATCCAGTCGCCGTTCTCGAACGTATATCGAGCGGTGTACTTCTGATTCTTCTTCATGACAGCCATCCCTTGCCTAGACACGGCGTGAGGTCTCGTTCGATGCTGCGGAGCGTGCCCGGGGGTATGTCCCCGGTGTGCACCGGCACCACCGTCTGGCAACGCCCGCAGCGGACAATCAAGTGCGATCCACTCTGCCGGGCCTCCTCGCACCCGAGGCGGCGCAGCAACGCTCGCAGTTCTCTCGTCCGCACCGTATGAGTCTACCTCCTAGACAGCATCGCGTCTACTGATTAGACGGTCGCAGCCGCTCCTATTGCCGTGAGGCGTCCCTCGCCCACTGCGACCACCGTGGCCTGCTGGCTGGTGACCCACCGGCCGGCGCCGGGGGCGAGGAACACCACCCGGTCGCCACTGGCGTAGCGCCGCCCGCCGGGCGCCTCCAGTTCAGGCCCGTAAATGTGGGCCCAAGGAGGCCACGAGCCGCTGGCGGGCCACCTCATTGAGCGCGGCGACGTCACGGCGCCGCCAGGCCAGCAGGGCGGTGTCGTGGCCGGCCCGGCGGTCGAGGTCCCAGGCGGCCACGGCGCCGGCCAGGGCGGCGGATCGGTCGGGCGAGGCCACGATGCGACCGTGGACGGCGTACCAGGTCACCGCTCGGCCGACGTCGCCGGCCCGGAGCTGCTCGAGGGCGGCGCGTTCGCCCGGATCACGCTGGCGGACGTTCTCGTCGAGGACGCTCACCGCCGGGTGGTGGCGCGCCACCAGCGCCTCCAGGCCCCCGCCGGGGCCGACGGCGCCCAGCTGGTGGTGGTCGCCGATGACCACCGCCTTGGCCCCGGCCGCCTCCACCGCCACCAGCAGCTTGAGCAGGTCGGCGTCGCCGGCCATCCCCGCCTCGTCGATGAGCACCCCCTGTGGCGGTCGAGGGCGAGGTTCCCGTGCTCCCGGCGCCACACCAGCGAGGCCACCGTGCGGGCCTCCACGCCGGCGCCCTCGGCCAGGGCTCTGGTGGCCTGGCCGGTCACCGCCGTGCCGAGGACCCGGCAGCCCTCGGCCTCGAAGGCGGCCCGCACCACCTCCAGGGCGGTGGTCTTGCCCGATCCGGCCACACCCACCACCACCTCCAGGCCGCGTCCCGACCCGCAGACTGCGGCCACGGCCCGGCGCTGGCCGGCGGTCAGCGGCCGCCCGAGCATCGCCTCCTTGGAGGCGACGGCCTCGGAGTCGTCGACGCTGGCCCGGTCGCCGGCGCCGGCCAGGCGCCCGGCCACGTCCTCCACCGCCATCTCGGCGGCCAGCACCGACGCGGCCACCCAGGCCCGGCTGCGGGCGCCGGGCCGGCCCAGGAGGGCAACGGCCTCGGGCGAGGCCACCACGGCGTCGACCAGGCGGTCGAGCTCGCCGGGGTCGGTGCCGTAGAGGAGGGGTGCGCCGCGGCGCACGATGTTGGTGCGGGTGAAGGCCTTGGCCTCGGCCAGCGGGCCATTCAGCAGGCCCCCGGCGAGCTCGGCCCGCTCGGGGTCACTGGGCCGCCGCAAGGGCTCGTGCCCGCGCTCGGAAACAAGGCGCAGGCGCGCGGACAGCTTCCTCGCCGGCCATCCGACGGCCTCCAGCTCGCCCAGCCACCGGGCCAGCAGGGACTCCTCGCCCTCGTGGGCCTTGTCCGCCCGGCTGGCCCGCGCCGCGATACCACGGGCCCGGTAGGAGTCGAAGCCGGCCGCCTCCCAACGCCGTGTCGATCTCGTCGGAGCGCTTGGAGAACGCCTCGGTCACCACCGCCGGGATGCCAGCGATGGCCCAGTGGTCGAGCTTGCCCGATTGGCCGGCGTCGGCGTCGATGGCGTAGCCCCGCTCCACCGCCACGGCGGCGGCGGCCAGGCGCCCGGCCATGGTGGCGGCGTGGCACTCGTCGCGCAGGGCGCCGGTGTCGAGGCTTTTCCAGCCGCCGGCGTCGTCGAGCATCTCGGTCACGTTGGCGAGCACGTGGTCGTGCGGGCACGGGTCGCCGGCCCTTGAGGTGGCGTGGCGGGTGCGGGCCCACAGCAGGTCCTCGGTGGGGGCGCGGCGCTGGGCCTTGCCCCGTCGGCCGCCCTGGCGCACGAACCAGGCCTCCAGGTGGGCCAGGGTGGCGTCGGTCTCGGCGTCGAGGATGGCGTGCATGTCCTCGGCCCGGCCGATGATGCCGAGCACGGCGACCGACTTGTGGGCCGACACCACCAGCTCCATGCCCGGCCGCCGGGTCGCCACCAGCCGGGTCCCGAGATGGGGGTCACGGGCGCCGCCGGGGC
>JBOGHR010000057.1:0-2298 GCA_050744905.1 Acidimicrobiales bacterium | reverse complement strand
GCAGGTCGTCGCCCCGTCGGCGGGCCACGTCGTCACGCCCGGCCGCCTCGGCGGCCTCCTCGGCGCCGATGATGCGCACGCCCTCGGCCCGCCGCCGCGCCGGCCCCTCCTCGACCTCTTCGTGCTCCTCGAACTCGTCCTCGTCCACCGGCCCCTCCCTGGGTCAGCCTCGGCCTGCGAGCGTGCCCGTCACACCTCGAGCAGCTCCTGCTCCTTGGTGTGCAGCATCCGATCGATCTCGGCCACGTGGTCGTGTGTGACCCGCTCCATCTCCTTCTCGGCCCGCTCGAGGTCGTCGGCGGTGATGTCGCCGTCGCGCTCCAGCGCCTCGAGGTCGTGGCGCGCCGCCCGCCGCACGGCCCGGATGGCGATGCGCGCCTCCTCGGCCTTGTGCTTGACGACACGCACCATCTCCTTGCGCCGCTCCTCGGTGAGGGGCGGGAAGATCAGGCGGATGACCTGGCCGTCGTTCCCCGGGTTGATCCCGAGGTCCGACTGCTGGATGGCCTTCTCGATGGCCTTCATGGCGCCCTTGTCGTAGGGCGTGATGACCAGCACCCGGGCCTCGGGCACGCTGAAGCCGGCCAGCTGCTGGAGCGGGACCGGCGTGCCGTAGTAGTTGACGCGGAGCTTCTCGACGAGGGCAGGCGACGCCCGCCCCGTCCGCACGGTGCTGAACTCGCCCTGGGCGTGCAGCACCGCCTTGTGCATCTTCTCGCGGCTCTCGGAGAGCACCGCGTCCACGAAGGACTCTTCGCCCGTCACCCGACCAATGTACCGATCGGCTCGCCCACGAGCGCCCTTCTCAGGTTTCCGGGCGTCATGACGTCGAACACGAGGACCGGAAGGGCGTTGTCCTTGCAGAACGTGATGGCGGTGAGGTCCATGACCCGCAGGTCCTGATCGAGCACCTGCTTGAAGGTGATGGCGTCGAAGCGGGAGGCGGTGGCGTCCAGCCGGGGGTCGGCCGAGTAGACGCCGTCCACGCCGCTGTGGGTGCCCTTCAGCAGGACGTCGGCCTCGATCTCGACGGCACGGAGGGCGGCGGGCGTGTCGGTGGTGAAGAACGGGTTGCCCATGCCGGCGGCGAACACCACGACGCGGCCCTTCTCGAGGTGGCGGATGGCGCGGCGGCGGATGTACGGCTCGGCGATCTCCGCCATCTGGATGGCCGACTGCACCCGCGTCGGCTGCTGGTGGCGCTCCAGGGCGTCCTGGAGGGCCAGGGCGTTGATGACGGTGGCCAGCATGCCCATGTAGTCGGCCGTGGCCCGGTCCATGCCCGCCCCGGCACCGGTGGCGCCCCGCCAGATGTTGCCGCCGCCGCACACCACGGCGATCTGCACGTCCAGCTCGGCCCGGGCGGCGGCGATCTCCCCCGCCAGGCGCTCCACCACGGCGCCGTCGATCGTCTCGTCCGACGCCGAGCTGGCGAAGGCCTCGCCCGACAGCTTGAGGACGACGCGCCGCCAGCGGGCCGATGGGCCGGCGCTCACCCGCCCACGACCACCTGGGCGAAGCGCACGATGGTGGCGTCCCCGAGGACCTGGGAGACCGACCTCTTGTCGTCCTTGGCGAAGGGCTGGTCGAGCAGGACGTGCTCCTTGTACCAGCCGTTGAGCATGCCCTCGACGATCTTGGGCAGCGCCGCCTCCGGCTTGCCGGAGTTGCGGGCGACCGCCTCCAGCGTGGCCCGCTCGGCCGCCACCACGTCGTCGGGCACCTCGTCGCGGCTCAGGTAGCGGGGCTTGCCGAAGGCGGCGTGTACGGCGACCTCGTGGGCCAGCTCCTGGGTGGCGCCGGAGAGCACCACCAGCACCCCGTTCACGCCCCGGCCGTTCTGCACGTGGAGGTAGGTGTCCAGCACCTCCCCGTCCGCCGCCTCGACCCGCTCGACCCGACCGAGGTCGATGTTCTCCTTGAGGCTGACCTTGAGCCCGTCCAGCTCGTCCTTCTTCTGGGCCAGGGCCGACTCGCCCGAGTCCGCCACCAGCTGCGCCAGCTCGTCGGCCAGGCTCACGAAGTCCGGCGACTTGGCCACGAAGTCGGTCTCGCACTTGAGCTCCACCAGGGCGGCGACGGAGCCGGCGCGGGCCAGCGCCACCGCGCCCTGGGTGTTCTCGCGGTCGCTGCGCTTGGCCGTGCCGGCCAGCCCCTTCTCCCGCAGCCACTTGGCCGCCGCCTCGAAGTCGCCGCCGTTCTCGACCAGCGCGTTCTTGGCGTCCATCATCCCGGCCCCGGTCGCCTGCCGGAGCCGCTGCACGTCCTTGACGGAGAACTCGGCCATCGCTACCCCTC
>JBOGHR010000056.1:0-5678 GCA_050744905.1 Acidimicrobiales bacterium | reverse complement strand
GAGCCGCCGCTACCGGGGAGCCGCCGGGCGCCGCGCCGGCCCGGATGGTCGTGGCGGACGAACAGGAGCTCCGGTCCGCGCCGGGAATAGTCGCCCTCGCCCGGGCCTACCTCGCCCAGGTCCTCGGCGACCTGGCGACCACCCGGGATCGGGCGCGCCGGGCACTGGACCTCATGCCGGAGGACGACCACCTCTGGCGCGGGGGTGCCGCTGTCCTGTTGGCGCTCACCCACTGGGCGGCCGGTGACCTCGAGGAGGCCCAGCACGTCCACGACGGCGGCGGCGCCAGCCTGGAGCGCACCAGCGACATCTCCCTCGCGATCAGTGCCGCCTACGACGGTGCGGACCTCCGGAAGGCGCGAGGACGCCTCTCCGAGGCGGGACGGACCTACGAGCGAGCGCTGCGGCTCGCGGTCGAACACGGCGATCCCGCCATCCAGGGCGTGGCGGACCTGCACCTGGGGCTGTGCGACCTGCACCGCGAGCGGGACGACCTGGAAGCCGCCCGGTGGCACCTGCAGCGCGGCGAAGAGCTCGGCAGACACGCCCCGCTGCCCCACACCCCCTCCCGCCAATGCGTCGCCCGGGCCCGTGTGCGGCAGGTCGAGGGCGACCTGGACGGCGCCCTCGAACTCCTCGACCGGGCGGAGAGGCTGTACGTCAGGGGCCCCGTCCCCGAGGTGCGCCCCATCGCGGCGTTGAGGGCGCGGGTGTGGGTCGCGCAGGGCCGGCTCGTCGAGGCGCTGGATTGGGCGCGCGCGCAGGGCCTGTCCGCCGAGGACGAGCTCGACTACCGGCGCGAGTTCGCGCACATCACCCTGGCGCGGGTGCTCATCGCCCGCTGTGCGGGCGAACGTGATCATCGTGCCGCTGGTGACGCCCTCGGACTCCTCGGCCGCCTGCTGGCCGGGGCCGACGCGCACGGGAGGACGGGGAGCGCGATCGAGATCCTTGCCTCGCAGGCGCTCGCCCACCGGGCGCGCGGCGACGTCGCCTCGGGCCTTGATCCGCTGGCACGCGCGCTGACCCTGGCCGAGCCAGAGGCCTACGTGCGGACCTTCGTGGACGAGGGGGAGCCCATGCGCGACCTCCTCCGCCACGCCGTTGCAGCCAACATCTCGAGTGCCTACGCCCGGCGACTGCTCACCGCGTTCGAGGAGCGGACGCACGCGGGCTCCGCCCCGCGGACGCCGGCCGGTGCCGGTCTCGTCGAGCCGCTCACGGCACGGGAACTCGAAATTCTGCGGCTCGTCGCCGTGGGCATGAGGAATCAGGAGATCGCCGACCAGCTGGTGGTCACTCTGGCCACCGTCAAGCGCCACATCGCCAACTCGTACGGGAAGCTGGGCGTCACTCACCGCACCGAGGCTGTTGCTCGCGCGAACGAGCTGGGCCTGCTCGAGCGATCCGCTCGGCCCTGATCCTCAGGACCGGGTGACCACGCGGGCTCCGGCGCCGCGCCCCTCCACGGCACCCACGCGGCACTACACCCCCGAAATACACCCCCGAAGTGCACCCTTCGGCTGAGGGCAAGACGCGCTGATGCCCCCATAGTGGCCCTTGAGCCGCGGCGCCCGCCGCGGGCAAGACCAAGGAGGTCCACACGATGGGCACAAGAGATAGTTCGACCCGAGGGCAGCACGAGTCCGCGCTTCACGAGATCCGCGTTCAGGGACACCTCGACGACCGGTGGGCCCACTGGGTGGAGGGCCTCACGTTCACGCGCGAGAGCGACGGCACGACCACCCTGACGGCCCCGCTCGCGGACCAGGCCGCCCTGCACGGCCTGCTCAACCGGATCCGCGACCTGAACGTGGCGATCGTCTCGGTCCGACGCGTCGGTCCCGACGGGAAGCGGCATGCGATGAAAGTCTGCATCATCGGGGCCTCGGGGAAGCTCGGGCAGTACCTGGTCCGGCACGCGCTGGATCGGGGCTACGAGGTGGTTGGCGTGTGCCGCGAGGAAAGCGTGGCGAAGCTCGACGCATTCAGGGGGCGCATCACGGTTGTCCCGGGAGCGACGGACGACCGCGACGTCATCGAGCGCGCGGTGGCGGGGTGCGACGGGGTGCTCACGGTGCTGGTCCCGCGGGGCGTCCACGGCTACTCGACGGGCACGGCCCAGGCGGTGCTCGACCACGCGCCTCCGGGGGCGCGCCTCGTGTTCTCGTGCGGCTGGCACATCACGCGCGACGGCCAGGACGTGTACTCGTGGAAGCTCAAGGCGCTCGTGAAGGTCTTCGGCCCGCTCGCGCGCCTCGCCCGCTTCGCCGACCTCGACGACCAGGTCGAAGCGTGCCGGCGGGTGTTCGCCAGCGACACCCGGTGGACCGTCGTGCGCGGGAGCGACCTGGAGGAGGGCGAGAGCCAGGGCCTGCCCGTGTGGAGCCGGCACGTGGGCGCCCCGATCCTCGCGAGCAACCTCACGCGCCGCGTGGACTTCGCCCTGTTCATGGTGGCGGCCCTCGAGAACGACGAACTCGTCCACGAAGCCCCGGCGATCGTCGGCTGCCAGACGCCCTCGGCGCTCGCGCACACCGCACCGGTACGAACGGCATCCGCCGTCACAACAGCGTAAGGAGAGAGACCATGGGAAACCAGATGCAAGCGACCTCGCAGGACCGACGCGGTCCTGCGTCATACCGAACGACCGCAAGAATCGTCGGAGTGCTGTACCTGGCGGGGATGGTGGTGGGCATGGGAGGGAACATCCTCATCCAGTCCATCCTCGCGGCGCCGGACCATCTCGCCACCGTCACCGCGAACAGCATGGCGCTGGCTCTCGGCGCAATGCTCATCCTGATGGCCGGCGTGTGGGACGCCGCCCACGGGATCCTGATGTTCCCGGTCCTGAAGCCACACGGCGAGCGCATCGCCTTCGGCTACCTCGGCTACCGGATCGTGGACGCCGCGTTCATCGGCCTCTGGGTGCTCTTCCTCCTCCTCCAGGTCCCGCTCGGCCGGGAGTATCTGAAGGCGGGAGCCGACGCGGCCTCCCTCGAAGCCCTGAGCGCCGTATCCGTCCAGGCGAGCCTATACGCCTACCAGATCGCGATGTTCTTCGTCGGGATCGCCGGCTTGGTGCTCTGCCACACGTTCTACCGGGCGAGCTTGGTGCCGCGGGTCCTAGCCGTCTGGGGCCTCGTCGGCTACGCGGTCCATCTCGGTGGGGCGGTGGCGGAGCTCCTGGGGTTCAATCTCGGCCTCATTCCCGTCATTCCGGGCGGGCTGTGGGAGCTGTTCATCGGGGTGTGGTTGATCGCCAAGGGCTTCAGCTCGCCGCCCGTTCCCTCGGCGCGGATTACGTCACCGACGACACCCCTCGTGCCTTCACCGGCGGTGGTCAACGCCACGGCCTGATCCCCTGCATGGCGGGAACCTTCATCGTCGGATCGCTCTGCTCGGCGATCCGACGATGAAGTCCACGCAACACCGTTTTCGAGCAGCACCCCACTCACGGGATCCTGATGCTCCCGGCCTGTCGACATAGCAAAGAGGTAAACCATGCAAGCTCCGCCCGCGTCCTACGCCGCCCACCTGAAGATCGACTACCCCGCACGGCTCGACCGGCTCAGCACGTTCTTTCGGATCATCTGCATCCTGCCCATCGCCATCATCCTCGGCCTGCTCAGCGGGAACGGGACCATGACGGCCGGGACCGGCGAACAGGTGGTGAGCACCGGTGGGGGATCTCCGGCGGGCTCTGGCTGGCGACCGCGCTCATCCTCGTGTCCCGGGTGCGGTACCCGCGCTGGTGGTTCGCCTTCGCCCGCGAGTTGACGCGCTTCGGGCGCGGGCCGGGGCCTACGTCGCCTTGCTCACGGACCGGTACCCGTCGACCGTCGACGAGCAGTCGGTGCACCTCGAGCTGGAGTACCCCGACGCCGAGCGCGACCTCAACCGCTGGTTGCCGCTGGTGAAGTGGTTGCTGGCCATCCCGCACTACCTCGTACTTGCCGTGCTGTGGCCCGCCGCGCTGGTCGCGGTCGTCGCGGCCTGGTTCGCGATCCTCGTCACCGGACGGTACCCACGGGCACTCTTCGAGTTCGTAGTGGGGGTCGGCCGGTGGAGCCTGCGCGTCGGCGCGTACGCCTTCCTACTGGTCACCGACCGGTACCCACCGTTCAGCCTCGACTAAGGGAGCACGAACATGGAACACACTAGCAGCCGGCCGATGGCCGGCAGGACCGTGCTGGTCACCGGCGGCACCGGAGGAATCGGCAGGGCGACCGCCCTGGGTCTGGCGGCGATGGGCGCCCATCTCGCGATCACGGGCCGGGACCGCGGGCGCACCGAGGACGCGGCTCGCGAGATCGGCGCGGCCGGCGGCGAGCGGGTGGACGTGTTCGTGGCGGACCTGTCCTCGCAGGCGGAGGTGCGTCGGCTGGCCGACGAGGTGCTCCAGCGCCTCCCCCGGATCGATGTGCTGGTCAACAACGTCGGCGGGTACTGGGACACCCGACACGTCACCGCCGACGGGCTCGAGCACACCTTCGCCCTCAACCACCTCGCGCCGTTCCTGCTCACCGCCCTGCTCCTCGACCGGCTGACGCAGAGCGCCCCGGCTCGGGTGGTCACGGTCTCCTCCCACGCGCATGCCCTGGGGCGCATCGACTTCGACGACCTCCAGGGCGAACGGTCCTACTCCGGCGCGCGGGCGTACAACCAGTCCAAGCTCGCCAACGTCCTGTTCACCTACGAGCTGGCCAGGAAGCTGCCGGCCACCTCGGTCACGGCCAACGCGCTGCATCCCGGCGTGGTGCGCACAGGGTTCGGCGCCGAGGACCCCGGCCTCCTCCAGCGTCTGTTCGTCCCATTCCTGCTGCCGTTCATGAAGGGCCCGGCCAGGGGAGCCGCCACGTCCATCCACCTCGCTTCCGCCCCCGATCTCGGGCAGGTGACCGGCCGCTTCTACGCCGACAGGAAGCCCAGGAGTTCCTCCAAGCGCAGCTACGACGAAGCCGATGCGGCGCGGCTCTGGCGGGTGAGCGGCAACCTGGTCGGCCTGACCGCGACGGCCTGAACCAGTCCTGGTACAGCACGAAAGGTACGGCGAGGATCTCGCCCCGTCTTCACGTCCTCGATCGCGTTGCACTGCGGACGCCGGCGAGCAGCTGGTCGATGACAAGCTCGTAGTGCCGGTCGCTGGCGTAGTTGGCCATCTCGCCGGCGACGTCGGCCGTGCGGGGGAACTCGGCGTGGGGCAGCGCCGCGAGGGCCTCCCGCACCTGCCCGGCCGCGTTCGACGGCGGGGCGTCCCGTGCGGCGGCGAACGCCGACCAGCCGTAGTTGAGCGCGATCAGCCCGCTGAAGGTCGCGACGGTGCGCTCGGCGGAGAAGCCGGTCTGCTCCAGGATGGCGAGCGCGGCTTCGCCGATCCGCGTCGCGTTGAGGCCGGGATTCGGGTGGCTGAAGAAGGCGGCGAGGGCCCACGGGTGCCGGTCGAGCACGCGCCGGTGGGCCCGAGCGAAGCGGCGCAGGTCCTCAATCCAGTCGCCGGTTGGGGGCTCCGGGGCGAAGCGACCGAGCACGCGGTCCAGCAGCGCGTTGACGAGCGCTTCCTTTGTGGGGAAGTGGCGGTACAGCGACATCGGCGCCGCGTCGAGCCGCGCGGCGACCGCCCGGAGGGTGAGCGCGTCGAAGCCCTCCTGGGCCACCTCCTCGGCGGCGTCGAGGAT
>JBOGHR010000055.1:0-2600 GCA_050744905.1 Acidimicrobiales bacterium | reverse complement strand
GTGCGGGCCGGCGCGGCCGGCGGACCGAGCGGGCCGGGCGACGTCGTGACCGTCAGCCTCACCGCCCGCCACAGCCGGTTCAGCCCGGCGTCGGTGACGGTGCCCCCTGGCGCCACCGTGCGCTTCGTGGTCCGCAACCTCGACCCCGTCGACCACGAGCTGATCGTGGGCGACGCCGCCGTCCACGCCCGCCACCGCACCGGCGGGGAGGCGCACCACCACGGCGACGTGCCGGGCGAGGTGAGCGTCCCCGCCGGCGCCACCGCCTCGACCACGTGGACGGCCCCGGCCACGGCCGGCGGCGTCGCCTTCGCCTGCCACCTGCCGGGGCACCTGGCCTACGGGATGAGCGGGGTGGTCCGGGTCAGTCCCAGAAGCTGATCGATCCCCACACCCGGGCCCACAGCCCCCGCTCCCCGTCGGGCGGCGCCGGGGGCGCGGGGGCGGGCCGGGGCGGGCGGGGCGAGGGCAGGATGGCGTAGGCCTCCTCGCCCGGCCGGACCAGGTTGTACTGCTCCCGGGCCAGGCGCTCGATCTCGGCGTCGGTGTTGAGGCGCTGCACGAGGGCCGCCAGCTCGGCGTTCTCGTCGGAGAGCACCGCCAGGCGGCGCTCCGTGGCCTCCAGCTCGCGCTGCTGGGCCAGCCACGTCCGGGTGGGGAACACGGCGACGAACAGGACTCCGATGCCGACCAGCGTCGCCACGAGCGCCCAGCCCCGCCGCCTCACCTCGCCTCCATCTGCTCCGCGATCGTGCGCCGCCCGGCGATGGCGACCGGCCCCCAGTACTCGGCGCCCTCGCCCAGGTCCTCCTCGATGCGCAGGAGCTGGTTGTACTTGGCCACCCGGTCGGAGCGGGCCGGCGCGCCCGTCTTGATCTGGCCGGCGTTGGTGGCGACGGCCAGGTCGGCGATGGTGACGTCCTCGGTCTCGCCCGAGCGGTGCGACACCACGCACGTGTACCCGTAGCGGGTGGCCAGGCTCATGGCCTCCAGCGACTCGGTGAGCGTGCCGATCTGGTTGACCTTCACCAGGATGGAGTTGGCCACGCCGGAGCGGATCCCCCGCTCCAGGCGCTCGACGTTGGTGACGAACAGGTCGTCGCCCACCAGCTGGGTGCGGTCGCCCAGGGCGGAGGTCAGCCGGGCCCACCCGTCCCAGTCGTCCTCGGCCATGCCGTCCTCGATGGAGACGATCGGGTAGCGGTCGCACAGGTCGACCCAGAACCCCACCATCTCGTCGGGCGTGAGCCGGCGGCCCTCGCCGGCCAGGTGGTAGGCGCCGTCGTGCCACAGCTCGCTGGTGGCGGGGTCGAGGGCCACCGCCACCTCCTCGCCCGGCACCCGGCCGGCCCGCTCGATGGCCTCGACCAGCAGGCGCACGGCGTCCTCGTTGTGGCCCAGGTCGGGGGCGAACCCGCCCTCGTCGCCCACCGCGGTGGACAGCTTGCGCTCCACCAGCACGCCCCGCAGGGCGTGGTACACCTCGGTGCCCCACCGCAGGGCCTCGGCGAAGGAGGCGGCGCCCACCGGCACCACCATGAACTCCTGGAGGTCGACGTTGTTGTCGGCGTGGGCGCCGCCGTTGACCACGTTCATCATGGGCACGGGGAGCACGTGGGCGTTGGCGCCCCCCAGGTACCGGTACAGCGGCAGCTCCAGCTCGTCGGCGGCCGCCTTGGCCGTGGCCAGGGACACGCCGAGGATGGCGTTGGCGCCCAGGCGGCTCTTGTTGTCCGTGCCGTCGAGGTCGACGAGGGCCCGGTCCACGCCCCGCTGGTCCAACCCCTCCATGCCCTCCACCGCGTCGGCGATCTCGCCGTTGACGGCGGCCACCGCCCCCTGCACGCCCTTGCCGCCGTAGCGGGCGTCGGCGTCGCGGCGCTCGAACGCCTCGAACGTGCCGGTGGACGCGCCCGACGGCACGGCGGCCCGTCCCTTGGCCCCCGACTCGAGGAACACCTCGGCCTCGACGGTCGGGTTGCCCCGGGAGTCGAGCAGCTCCCGGCCCACCACGTGCTCGATCGCGCTCATCCGCCCTTGTGGCTCCTGTTGTCGATGTTGCAGAAGTTAGCGGACCCCGCCCCCCGGTCAAGCACGGGCGGCGGGGCTCGCAGACCCTATCGGCAGTCGACGCAGAGCTCGGAGCCGGCCGTGAACTGGCCCGGCGACTTGTGCATGCAGCACGACGGGCACAGGCGGCTGGGCTCGGCGCGGGCCCGGGGCGCCGGCGGCCGGGCCGGGCGGGGAGCCTTCGCACCCTCGAAACTTTGGCGCGCCCGGCGGAGGCATCTGAGCATGTGCGGCATCGCAGGCGTGTACCACTACCGGGACGGGGCTCCGGCCGACCGCGAGCGGGTGCTGCGTCAGATCGCGGTGCTGCGCCACCGCGGGCCCGACGACCACGACCTGTGGTGCGAGGGGCCGGTGGCGCTCGGCCACCGCCGGCTCGCGATCGTGGACCTCTCGCCCGGCGGTCACCAGCCCATGCCCAACGAGGACGGGTCGCTGTGGGTCACCTACAACGGCGAGCTCTACGGGTGGCCCGAGATCAAATCCTGGCTCGCCGCGCGCGGCCACCGCTTCCGCGGCCACAGCGACAC
>JBOGHR010000054.1:0-2485 GCA_050744905.1 Acidimicrobiales bacterium | reverse complement strand
TCACCTCGAAGAACCGCGCGAGCGCCTCCGACGTCACCTCCACACCCCCACACTACACCGCGCGAATAATTGTGCGGGGGACCCTTAGGACCGGACGCCACCTATCCGCTCGGGTCCTTAGCGGGTTGGAGCCGAGTTGAGGCTACGGGCGAGGGGTTCAGCAGGCGGCACTAGACGATCAGACCCTCGTCGAGGGCCCGGTCGACGATCTCGTACACCGTCTGCTCGGGGCGTTGATCGGAGTTGTCCAGCCAGAGGCCGATGCGCGGCGTCTCGTCGCGAAGGGCCTGATCCAAGACGGCCGGGTCGGCGAAGCCGTCGCCGTAGGCGGTCTTGTCACGGACGGCTTCGCGGCTCGCCACGACGTCGGGACGAGGTGTCAGCACCACGACGACCAACGGTCTGGAGCCGATCGCGGCGACGTAGTCGGCGAGCACGCGACCGATGGCGACGTCTTGGACGACCACCGAGAACCCGGCCTGGTGATACGCGTCCGCTGTGTCAGCTCCAAGCCGATAGCGCAGCCGAAGCTGGCGCCACGCCTCTTGCGAAGGCGTCGAGGTCATCTCCTGGCGTCCGACGACGACCATCCGACGGAAGACATCACCACGGATATGGACTCCACGTTCGAAGCGTCGAACGAGCAAATCGGCGACAGTCGACTTGCCGGATGCAGGAACACCCGTGATCAACACCACAGGCTGCTCGTCGGTGAGGGCCACTTCCTGCAGGCTACGCAGCCCTCCCCGCTCAGACGCGAAGCGCCGGTAAACCGGGGCCGGCCTCGACGGCCCCCACCTGGGCAGCAGGCCCTGCGCCGCACACGGACCCAGCCTCATAAGGGTACATATGTTCGTGTTATGTGGTAGTGTCTGGAGGTATGGAAGCGCTCGCTGGTGTCCGTGAGAGCATCGAGAGACGTCGGGTGCTCGACCTGGCATCGGTGGACGACGACGAGCTGGTAGAGGCGATGCCCGAGCTACACCGGCTCGACGCGATGCTGGCGCGCAGCGGGTCCGGTTCGTCGCCGAGGTCGACACCCGAAAGCTGTGGCGCCGTGACGGCTCCAAGGCGTTGTGGGCGTGGCTGGCGCGCCGCACTGGCGCCGCCGCTGGTGCGGCCAAGGCCCTCGCCGGGCGGGGGCGCCGCCTGCCGTTGGCGCCGTTCACCCGCGCGGCGTTCGAGGCCGGCGAGATCGACCGCGAGCGGGCGGTCGAGCTGTGCCGGCGCGCTGCTTGTGCCCGCAGCGGGATCGCCGAGGCGTTCGGGCGCCACGAACACGAGCTGGTGCGCCGCGCTGCGTCTCAGGGGTTCGCGGCGTTTCTGGGTGATCTGCGCTACTGGGAGGCGCTCGTCGACCAGGACGACGAGGAACGCCAAGCCCACGACGACGTCGCGGCCCGCAGCCTGCACGCGTCCGAGACGTTGCGGGGCGTGGTGCGCATCGACGGTTTGTTGGATCCGGTCCAGGGCGCCGAGTTCTGTGAGGCCCTGTGGCGCATCACCGACGAGATGCTCAAAGCCGACTGGGAACAGGCTCGGGTGGTGCACGGCGAGGGCACGTGCAAGGAGCATCTTGGCCGGACGCCGGCTCAGCGACGAGCAGATGCGCTCGCGGAGATGGCGCGGCGAGCCGCCACGGCTCCCGGCCACGCCAAGCGTCCCCGGCCTCTGGTCACCGTGCATGTCGGCACGGGCACCGTCGAGCGCATGTGCGAGCTCGCCACGGGCACCGTGATCGCCCCCGGGCTCCTCGTACCCCACCTCGGCCAAGCCGACATCGAACGCATCATCTACGGGCCCGCCAAGCGGGTCATCGAGCTCTCCGTCCAGGACCGGTTCTTTCGTGGGGGACTGCGGCGGGCGATCGAACTGCGTGACCGCTGGTGCTTCCACCCCACTTGCAAGGTCCCCGCCGAGCACTGCCAGATCGACCACCTCGACCCGTGTGCCACGGCGGGGTGACCACCCAGGACAACGGGCGATCCGCCTGCGACACCCACAACTGGTGGACATACAACTTCGAACAACGCCCCACCATCGGCCTCGACCCCGGCGACCCGGGCCCCGACGAGCCCGACCCACCCGACACCAGTTGAACCCATAGCGGTGGGCGGTGGGCGGTTCGGGCTGAGGACTGCCCGGCGGCTCCGCTACCGCGGCACCAACGGCGGGGCCGCTTCGGCAGATGGCGGAGGTGGCCGCGTCGCCGAGTGCGGCTGGGCCGACGACTGCGCGTGGCGGGCGGGCGGACGGCGGCTGGGCCGGCGACCTATTCAGGCGAGCCCGGCGGGGGCTCGTCGTCTGACAGGCCGGCGCCGGCACCGAGGTGGGCAAGCTGCTGCCACAGCATCCGCACCGCCACCACCAGCAGGAGCAGGGCGAACAGCACGTTCGACGCGGTCTCGGACATACCGACCGAGATCTGCGAGGCCACGAACGCCGACACCACCCCGGCCAAGCCGACCACCCCGGCGATGCGCAG
>JBOGHR010000053.1:0-4261 GCA_050744905.1 Acidimicrobiales bacterium | reverse complement strand
GGCAGGGGCGTGGTCCGCCGGATCCCGGCGGCGGGCGCGGCGGCCACCGCGGCGTCGACCCCGTCGGGGGTGCCGGCGACCACGATCTGGCCCGGGGCGTTGTCGTTGGCGACCCAGCACGCCCCCGGCGCCGCCCGGCACGCCTGGTCGGCCTGCTCCGGGCTCGCCCCCAGCAGGGCCACCATCCGCCCCGGGCGGTGGTCGGTCGCCCGCTGCGTGTGGGCGGCCCGGCGGGCGGCCAGGCGGATGCCGTCGTCGAACGGCAGCACGCCGGCGGCGATGAGGGCGGTGACCTGGCCCAGGGAGTGGCCGGCCACCGCCACCGGCTCCCCGATGGCGTCGCGCACCGCCTGCCAGGCCATGAGCGAGGTGAGGAGCACGGCCAGCTGGGCGTCCTCGGTGCGGTCGAGCGGCGCGCCGGGGTCGAGGAGCAGGGGGGCCAGCGGGCGGTCGAGCACCCGCTCGGCCCGCTCGACCAGCGACCATGCGTGGTCGCCCCGCCACGGTGCGCCCAATCCTGCCTTCTGAGCCCCCTGTCCGGGGAACATCACGCCTGCTGGCACGCGGTCGAACCCTCTCTGTCCACGGCTGGTTTGCCGGTCTGACCCGAGCCGTTGGCCGATCGTTACACGAAGCGGTCCAAAGTTTCGAGAAACCCGTATTAACGTGCGCCGGTGCCCGAACTGCGGGTCGACGAGCTGGCGGCGGCGGCGGGCGTGACCGTCGACGTCGTCCGGTCGTACCAGTCCAAGGGCCTCCTCCCCCCGCCCCGCCACGCCGGGCGGGTGGCCCTCTACGGACCCGGCCACCTCGAACGGCTGCGCACCATACGCCAGCTCAAGGAGCGGGGGCACTCCCTGCGGGCCATCGGCGCCATGCTGGCCGAGCAGCCGGCGGGGGGCGGCCGGGCGGCGGCGCCGGGCCGGGACGGGACCAGCGGCGACGACGAGCGGCTCACCGTCAACGAGGTGGCCGAGCGGGCCCGGGTGCCGCCGTCGCTGCTGCGGTCGCTGGAGGCGTCGGGGCTGCTCCGCCCCCTCCGGGCGGGCGACGAGGCCTACTACACCGCCGCCGACGTGCGGGCCGTGCGGATGGTGCTGACCCTCGTCGGCGGCGGCGTCCCCCTCGAGGACTTCATGCGGGTGGCCCGGACGCAGATCGACGCCGCCGCCACCGTGGCCGAGGGCGCGGTGGAGCTGTTCCTGCGCTACGTGCGCCAGCCCCTGCTGGAGGCCGACCTGGCGCCCGAGACCGAGGCCGCCCGCCTGGTCAGCGCCCTCAAGGCCATGCTCCAGGCGGCCAACGGGCTGGTGTCCTACAGCGTCGAGCGGATGATGCTGAACCTGGTGGAGGAGCGCATCGAGTCGCTGGGCACGGGCGAGGAGCGCCAGGCCCTGCTGCGCGAGGTGGCCGGGCGGCCCCGTCCCGCCGACGCGGCCGTGGAGGCAGCCCGGTGACGGCACCCCTCGGGCCGGCCGGGCCGGTGGCGCCGGCCGACCCGTACGTGGCGCTGCTCCCCCACCGCCCGCCGTTCCTGTTCGTCGACTCGGTGGAGTCGTGCGAGCCGGGCCGGTCGTGCCGGGGCCGGTACCGGGTGACCGGGGACGAGTCGCTGCTGGCCGGGCACTTCCCGGGCAACCCGGTGCTGCCGGGCGTCGTCCAGCTGGAGGCGCTGGCCCAGGTGGGCGCCGTGGCCCTGCGCGCCCACCCCGACTACGCCGACCGCCTCCCCCTCTTCGGCGGGCTCGACAAGGCCCGCTTCCGCCGCGTCGTCCGCCCCGGCGACGAGCTGGCCCTGGAGATCCTCATCGAGCGCCTCAGCGCCCGGGGCGGGTGGGGCGACGCCCGGGCCACCGTCGACGGCCGGGTCGTCTGCGACGCCCGCATCCTGTTCACCTTCGCGTCGTCGTGACGGCGCCGTCTCCCTCGGTAGCCTGGGGGCCATGGCACGGCAGCTCGAGGAGCTGATCGAGGCACCGGCGGCGGCGCCGCCGCCCGACGTCGGCGAGGTGCCCTACCTCAACCGGGAGCTGTCCCTGCTCGACTTCCAGGAGCGGGTGCTGGCCCTGGCCGAGGACGCCGGCCTGCCCCTGCTCGAGCGGGCCAAGTTCCTGGCCATCTTCGCCGGCAACGTGGACGAGTTCTTCCAGGTCCGGGTGGCGGGCCTGAAGGACCAGGTCGCCGCCCGGGTCGCCACCCCCTCGCCCGACGGGCTCACCCCGGCCCAGCAGCTGGCCGCCATCCGCACCAAGCTGACCGGGCTGGTGGCCCGCCACAGCCGGGCCTTCGTCGACGGCGTCGTGCCGGCGCTGTCCGACGCCGGCATCCGCCTCTCCGACTGGGCCTCCCTCGACGACGACGACAAGAAGCACGTGGACGAGGTGTTCGACGACATCTTCCCGGTGCTCACGCCCCTCGCCGTGGACCCCGGCCACCCCTTCCCCTACATCTCCAACCTGTCGCTCAACCTGGCCGTCATGGTGGGCGACCCCGTCACCGGCGAGCGCCGCTTCGCCCGGGTGAAGGTGCCGCCCCTGCTGCCCCGGTTCGTCGTCATGCCCGACGGCGAGCGCTTCATCCCCCTGGAGCAGGTGATGGCCGCCCACCTGGGCGCGCTGTTCCCGGGCATGGAGATCGAGTCGCACCACCCCTTCCGGGTCACCCGCAACACCGACCTGACCGTGCAGGCCGACGACGCCGAGGAGGCCGACGACCTGCTGGCGGCGGTGGAGATGGAACTGCGCCAGCGCCGCTTCGGGCAGGCCGTCCGCCTGGAGGTCGACGCCCAGATGTCCCGGGAGACCCGCGACCTGCTCGAGCGGGAGCTGGAGCTGGAGCCCGACGACGTGTACTCGGTCGACGGGCCGCTGGGGCTCGACGGCCTGTGGGCCCTCTACGACCTGGACCGCCCGGACCTGAAGGACGAGCCCTGGCACCCGGTGACCCCCGCCGGCCTCGAGGCGGGGCCGGACGAGAAGGCCGACGTGTTCGGGGCCCTGCGCGAGCGGGACATCCTCGTCCACCACCCCTACGACTCGTTCGCCACGACGGTGGAGGCCTTCGTGCGCCAGGCGGCGACCGACCCCAAGGTCCTGGCCATCAAGCAGACCCTGTACCGCACGTCGGGCGACAGCCCCATCGTCAAGGCGCTGATCCGGGCCGCCGAGCGGGGCAAGCAGGTGTCGGCCCTCGTCGAGCTGAAGGCCCGCTTCGACGAGCAGGCCAACATCGCCTGGGCCCGCGCCCTGGAGGAGGCGGGCGTGCACGTCGTCTACGGGCTGGTGGGGTTCAAGACCCACAGCAAGACGCTGCTCGTCGTCCGCCAGGAGGACGACGGCATGCGCCGGTACTGCCACGTGGGCACCGGCAACTACAACCCCCGCACGGCGCGGATGTACGAGGACCTCGGCCTGCTGTCCTGCGACGAGGACCTGGGCGCCGACCTCACCGACCTGTTCAACTTCCTCACCGGCTACAGCCGCCAGCAGGAGTTCCGCAAGCTGCTCCTCGCCCCCACCCAGCTACGGGCCCGCATCATCTCCATGATCGACCAGGAGCACGGCGACGAGGGCGCGCCGCCGGGCCGCATCCGCATCAAGGTGAACAGCCTGGTCGACCAGGCCGTCATCGACGCCCTGTACCGGGCGTCGGCGGCCGGCGTGCAGATCGACCTGGTGGTGCGCGGCATGTGCTGCCTGCGCCCCGGCGTGCCCGGGCTCTCCGAGAACATCCGCGTCCGCTCCATCGTCGGCCGCTACCTCGAGCACTCGCGCATCTTCGCCTTCGGCGACGGCGAGCGGGCGCCGGTCCGCTACCTCATCGGCTCGGCCGACCTCATGCCCCGCAACCTCGACAGTCGCATCGAGGCGCTGGTGCCCGTCGAGGACCCCGCCCTCCAGGACCGCCTGCGGGAGGTCCTCGACGTCGCCCTGGCCGACGACGTGCTGGCGTGGGAGCTGGGCCGTGACGGCCGGTGGACGAAGGTGCCGACCGTCGAGGGCACCGCCTGCCAGGCCGTGCTCCAGGAGCGGGCGACGGGCCGGGCCCGCCCCCGGCGCGACGCCGACGACCGGTAGGGGCCCGGCGCGGTGGCCGTGCTCCTCGTCCGCCACGCCGTCGCGGCGGCCCGCCACCGGTGGTCCGGGGCCGACGACGAGCGGCCGCTCACCGACCGAGGCCGGGCCCAGGCGGACGCCCTCGTCGGCCAGCTCCTGCCCCTCGGGCCGACCGACGTGGCGTCCAGCCCGTCGCGGCGCTGCGT
>JBOGHR010000052.1:0-12219 GCA_050744905.1 Acidimicrobiales bacterium | reverse complement strand
GAACCGCAGCGACCCGCCCCCCGCCGGCCGGCCGCCGCCCCGCCGCCCGGCGGCGCCCACCACCGACCGCCCCTTCGCCCCACGAGCCAGAGGGAATCAGACGACCTGCTGGACCTCGGCGAAGTGGCAGGCGGACGGGTGCCCCTGGCCACGGTCCACGAGCGCCGGCTCCTCCCGGGCGCAGATGTCCTGCGCCTTCCAGCACCGGGTCCGGAACCGGCACCCCGAGGGCGGGTCGACCGGGCTGGGGACCTCGCCCTGGAGCACGATGCGCCGCCGCCGCCGCTCGGCCTGGGGGTCGGGCACCGGCACCGCCGACAGCAGGGCCTGGGTGTAGGGGTGCGACGGCCGCCCGTAGATGTCGTCCCGGGTGCCCGTCTCCACGATCTTGCCCAGGTACATCACCGCCACCCGGTCGGAGATGTGGCGCACCACGGAGAGGTCGTGGGCCACGAACAGGTACGCCATGCCCAGCCGCTCCTGGAGGTCCTCCAGCAGGTTGACGACGCCGGCCTGGATGGACACGTCCAGCGCCGACACCGGCTCGTCGAGCACCATCACCTTGGGCTGGAGGGCCAGGGCCCGGGCGATGCCGATGCGCTGGCGCTGGCCGCCCGAGAACTCGTGGGGGTAGCGGTTGCCGTGCTCGGGGTTGAGCCCCACCAGGCGCAGCAGCTCCTTGGTCTCGCTGCGCACGTCCACGGGGAGCCGGTGGATCCGGTACGCCTCGCCCACGATGTCGGCCACCGTCATGCGGGGGTCGAGGGAGGCGTAGGGGTCCTGGAACACGATCTGGATCTGGCGCCGCAGGCGGCGCAGGTCCCTGCGCCCCAGGGCCAGCATGTCCACCCCCTCGAAGCGCACCGACCCGGCCGACGGCTGGTGGAGCCGCAGCACGCACCGGGCGATGGTGGACTTGCCCGACCCCGACTCCCCCACCAGGCCCAGGGTCTCGCCGGGGTACAGGTCGAACGACACGCCGCACACGGCGTGCACGTCGCCCACCCGGCGCCGAATCAGCTCGCCGGCGTGGACCGGGAAGTGCTTGACCAGGTCGCGCACGGCGAGGACGGCCCCGGCCCGGCCGGCCCCCGCCCCGTCCCCGGCCGTCGCCACCCCCTCGACCGTCACGACGGCTCCACCTGGAGCACGTCCAGGTCCTCGCCGTAGTGGCACGCCGAGCGCTGCCCGAGCCCGCCGACGAAGCGCAGCTCGGGGACGACCTCGGCGCACATCTCCCGCACGAAGCGGCACCGGGGGTGGAACGGGCAGCCGGGCGGCGGGTGCAGGAGGCTGGGCGGTGCCCCCACGATGGGGGTGAGGCGCTCCTGGCCCCCGGCGTCGACGCGGGGCAGCGACTCCAGCAGCCCAAGCGTGTAGGGGTGGCGGGGGCGCAGGAACACGTCGTCGACCGTGCCGACCTCCACGCCCCGCCCGGCGTACATCACCATCACCCGGTCGGCCACCCCGGCGACCACGCCGAGGTCGTGGGTGATGAGCACGATGGCCGACCGGGCCGCCTGCTGGGCCCGGTCGAGCACCTCGAGGATCTGGGCCTGGATGGTGACGTCGAGGGCGGTGGTGGGCTCGTCGGCGATGAGCACGTCGGGGTCGTTGGCGATGGCCATGGCGATCATGGCCCGCTGGCGCATGCCGCCGGAGAACTCGTGCGGGTACTGGCGGGTCCGCTCGACCGGGTTCGGGATCCCGACCAGGTCCAGCAGCTCGGCGGCCCGGGCCATGGCCTGCGCCCGCCGGACGTCCTGGTGGACCCGGATGGCCTCGGCGATCTGGTCGCCCACCGTGAACACCGGGTTCAGCGACGTGAGCGGGTCCTGGAAGATCATCGCCAGCTTCCGCCCCCGGTAGCGGCGCAGCTGCTTGTCGGGGAGCCCGAGGATCTCCTCGCCCCGGAAGCGCACCGAGCCGGTGACGGTGGCCGTGCGGGGCAGCAGGCCCATCACCGCCATCATCGTCACCGACTTCCCGGAGCCCGACTCGCCGACGATGCCGACGACCTCCTCCTCGTCGACGGTGAAGCTCACCCCCCGCGCCGCGTGCACCGGCCCGTCGGGGGTGGCGAAGGTGACGCTGAGGTCCTCCACCGCCAGCACCGGCTCGCCCGCCCCCCCGGCACGCGGTCGCGGAGCCGACCCGGGTGGGCGCGGGGAGGCGTCGCGAGCGGTCACGCCCGGACCCTGGCGCCGCGGGGGTCGATGGCGTCGCGCAGCCCGTCGCCCACGAAGTTGATGCAGAGGGAGATGAGCACGAGGTACAAGCCTGGCAGGTAGAACAGCCACCAGCGGGTCCGGGCCGCCACCGACCCCTCGGCCACCAGCCGGCCGAGCGACGTGTCGGGCGGGGCGATGCCGAAGCCGAGGAACGACAGGGCCGTCTCGATGAGGATGGCGGCGGCCACCAGCAGGGTGGCGTTGACGATGATGGGCGCCAGGCTGTTGGGCAGGAGGTGGCGCAGCACGATGCGGGCGTCGGACGCCCCCAGGGCCCGGGCCGCCTCCACGAACTCCCGCTCGCGCAGCGACAGGAACATGCCCCGCACCACCCGGGCCAGGGGCATCCAGGCGAAGGCGGCGATGACGAAGGAGATGGCCAGCCAGTTGCCGCTCTCGCCCCGGTAGCGGGAGGCCACCACCAGCAGCACGGCCAGCGTCGGGATGGTGAGGAACAGGTCGGTGAAGCGCATGAGGGCGGCGTCGAGGATGCCGCGGTAGTAGCCGGCCAGCGCCCCGACCACGGTGCCCGCGGTGGTGGACATGAGGGCGACCAGCAGCGCCACCAGCAGCGAGCGGCGCGCCCCCCGCAGCACCTGGGCGAAGGTGTCGTGTCCGATGGAGTCGGTGCCGAACCAGTGGTCCAGCGACGGCGGCTGCGACAGGTCGGGGGTGAGCTCGTCGTAGCGGTAGCGGGCCAGCGTCTCCCCCAGGAACGACGCCACCATGAGCGTGGCCAGCACGGCCAGGCTCGCCACCGCCAGGCGGTGGCGCAGGAACCGGCGCAGGATCCGCCTCCACTGGCTCTCGGCCTCGACGCCGAACTCGTCCAGGTGGTCGCCGAGCGGCGGCTGGGGGACGCCGACGGGGGCGGGGGCCAGGTCAGCCACGGCGGATGCGGGGGTCGAGGAAGCCGTAGAGGAGGTCGGCGACCAGGTTGAACACGACCACGAGCACGGCGGTGACGAGGAGCCAGGCCTGCACGACGTTCACGTCCTGGACGCGCAGGGCGTCGACCAGCAGCCGGCCCATCCCCGACCAGCCGAACACCGTCTCGGTGAGCACGGCGCCGCCCAGGATGAGCCCGAAGTCGATGGCCACCACGGTGACGACGGGGATGAGGGCGTTGCGCAGGGCGTGGCGGAACAGCACCCGGGCCTGGGAGACGCCCTTGGCCCGGGCGGTGCGGACGTAGTCGGCGTTGAGGACCTCGAGCATGCTCCCCCGCTGGAAGCGGCTCCACGAGGCCATCTGGATCAGCACCAGGGTGATGCTGGGCAGGATCAGGTGCCCCAGCCGGTCGCCCCACACGGTGAGGAACCCGCCGGCGACGTTGGGCGTCTGCTCGCCGACCACGAAGAAGATGTTGTGGCCCACCGCCTGGTTGATGCGGATCCCCACGTCGCGCAGCACGGCGGCCAGCCAGAACACGGGCATGGAGAAGAACACGAAGGCGAAGAACGTCGCCGCGTAGTCGAACTTGGAGTACTGCTTCACGGCGGCCACCGCCCCGATGACCACGGCCAGGAGCACGGAGAACACCGTGGCGAACACCACCAGGCGCAGGGTGACGCCCAGGCGGCGGGCGAGGAGGGGACCGACGTCCTCGTTGCTGATGGAGCGGCCGAAGTCGCCCCGCACGATGTCGCCGACCCAGATGCCGTAGCGCTCGAGCACCGGCTTGTCGAGGTTGAGCTCCTGGCGGCGCAACTCGATGGTGGCCTCCGACACCCCGGGGCGCAGGCGCAGGTCGGCCAGCGGGTCGCCTCCCGCGGTGGCCACCAGGACGAAGACGATGAAGCTCGACGCGATGACGACGGGGACCGAGATGGCCAGCCGGCGCAGGGTGAACGCGAGCACTCGGGGTCAAGTATGACGGCCCCGGCGCCCGTGAGGGCGCCGGGGCGTCCGCTCCCTCGGCCTACTGGGCCGTGGCCTTGAGGCCCCACTCCGAGGAGTTCCAGAAGAAGCCCTCGGTGGTGGTGTTGTCGCTGATGTTGGCGTAGCGGGTGGAGTACGCCAGGAGGCCGGCCGGCTTCTGGAACAGGGGGATGTTGGGCAGGTCCTCCCACAGCAGCTCGTCGATCTCGTTCAGGGCGGCGGCCCGCTCCTCCTCGTCGACGATCGTGGACACCTCCTTGATCCGGGTGTCGAACCGGGGGTTGGCGTACTTGCCGAAGTTGGAGTCGCTGTCGGAGGCGTAGATCTGCTGGGTGCCCTGCACCTCGAACGGCGTGCCGATCCAGGCGAAGATGAACAGGTCGAAGTCGCCGGCGGCGCCGATCTTGCCGATGGAGTCCGGCGCGCTGAAGTTGTCGATGCGGACGTCGATGCCGACCTCCTTCAGGTCCGCCTGCATGAGCTGCTGGAGCTGCTCGCGCAGCGGGTTGGGGCTGAGAACCCGCAGCCGGAACGACAGGCGCTCCCCGTCCTTGGCGTAGATCCCGTCGCCGCCCTTGGCGAAGCCGGCCCGCTCCAGGGCGGCCGTGGCCTTGGCCACGTCCCGCCTGGCGTAGTCCTGGCCGTGGGCCTCGTACTCGGTCTGGTTGGCCATGAACACCCGGTTGTCGAGGCGGCTGGCCTTGTCGGAGAACGGCTTCATCAAGGTGTTGACGTAGCGGTCCCGATCGATGCCCCAGGCGATGGCCTGGCGCACCTCCTTCATGGCCAGGAGGGGGTTCTTGAAGTTGAAGTCGAGGTGCTCCCAGGCGGGCCCGAAGTTGGCCTCGCTGTGCACGCCGGGGATCGACTCCACCTGCTGGACCAGGTCGACCTGGGGCTGGGGGTAGACGATCTGCACCTCGTCGTTGCGCAGGGCGTCGGGGTGGGTGGCCGGGTCGGGGATCTGGCGGAACACGATGGTGTCCAGGTTGGGCCTGGGCCCCCAGTACTTGTCGTTCCGCACCAGGGTGATGTGGTCGCCCTTGACCCACTCCTGGAGCTTGTAGGGGCCGGCCGAGGCCAGCGGGTCGGCGTCGAAGCCGGTGTTCCACCCGCCGGGCGCCGCCTTGCCCAGGTGCGACGGCGGCAGCGGGTCGCCGAAGAGGCCCTCGTACTCCACGTAGGGCTCCTCGAAGACCAGCCGGAAGGTCTTGTCGTCCACCTTCTCGAAGGTGGAGACGTCGTAGCCGGACGTGCTGGCGCAGTCCAGGCCGGTGATGTCCTGGCCGGTGTCGTCGTCCTTGGCGGTCGGCTCGCCGGGGTCGATCTTGCCGTTGCAGCTCAGCCAGAACCACTCGAAGTCGTCGCTCGTCACCGGGGTGTCGTCGTCCCAGATCGCCTCCTCGGCGATCTTCCACTCCACCGTGAACGGGTCCTCGGAGACCACCTCCGCCTCGCCCGCCAGCACCGGCGTGGGCTCCACGCTGAAGTCGGGCCTGGCCAGGTAGGCGTAGGGCCACACGTGGCGCATGACGTGGCGCAGCTCCAACAGGTTGTCCTTCGAGGTGAGGTTGTTGAACCCGGTGGGCTCCTGCTCGGCGGCGTAGGAGATGCTGCCGCCCTCCCGGACCTCCTCCGTCCCGGCGCCGGTGGCGTCGTCCTCGTCGTCCCCCCCGCACGCCGCCGCCACGAGCGAGACGGCGACGAACATCCCCAACAGCGCCGTGAGGCGCCTGCGTCGAACCACCTTGTGGGACCTCCTTTGACGGCCCCGGGGGGCCCTCCTGCTGGGGGTCGCCCCCCCGGGTTACTGGAGCCGGATGGCGAGGATCGTGGTGGTGAAGGCGAACACCAGGGCGGTGGCGACGGTGATGCGGTCCAGGTTGCGCTCCACCACGGTGGACCCTGCCGCAGCGCTGCCCATGCCGCCGCCGAACATGTCCGACAGGCCGCCGCCCCGGCCGCTGTGGAGCAGGATCAGCACCACGAGAAGGAGGGAGACGACGACGTGGACGACGACGACAATTGCTGTCAGCACTGTGGTTCCAGGCTAACAGGGCACGACTTCATTCAGGCGCCACGCGATAGCGCACGATGCGGGAGAGATCGCCCGGATCGAGGCTGGCGCCGCCCACCAGGGCGCCGTCGATGTCGGGCTGGGCCATGAGCTCCGCGATGTTGGAGGGCTTCACCGAGCCGCCGTACTGGACCCGGACGCCGGCGGCGGCGTCGGCCCCCGACACGTCGCCGACGACCCGGCGGATGAGGGCGCACATGTCCTCGGCGTCGGCCGCGGTGGCGGTGCGGCCCGTCCCGATGGCCCAGATGGGCTCGTAGGCGACGACCATGGCCGCCACCCGCTCGGGGTCGATCCCGGCCAGCCCGGCCCGCACCTGCCCGTCCACCTTGGCCTCGGCGCCGCCCGCCTCCCGCTCGTCGAGGGTCTCGCCCACGCACATGATGGGCGTCATGCCGTGGGCGAGGACGGCCTTGGCCTTGCGGTTCACCATCTCGTCGGTCTCGGCGAAGTGCTCCCGGCGCTCCGAGTGGCCCACGATGACGTACGCCACCTCCAGCTTGGCCAGCATCTGGGGGCTCACCTCGCCGGTGTAGGCGCCCTCGTCCTCCCAGTGGCAGTTCTGGGCGCCCAGGGCGATGCGCAGCTTGTCGGCCAGGATGACCGTCTGCACCGAGCGCAGGGCCACGAAGGTGGGGTGCACCGACACGTCCACCGCGTCGTGGTCGTCGTCGCCCAGGTCGTAGGAGAGCTTCTGGACCACCTGGATGGCGTCCAGGTGGGTGTGGTGCATCTTCCAGTTGCCGCTGATCAGCGGCTTGCGAGCGCTCACCGGGCCGCCTCCCGGAGCGCCCTCAGCCCGGGCAGGTCGCCGTTCTCGATGAGCTCGAGTGACGCCCCGCCGCCGGTGGAGACGTGGTCGATGCGGTCGGCCAGCCCGAAGGCGGCCATGGCGCTGGCGCTGTCGCCCCCGCCCACCACCGTGAACCCCTTGGCCTCGGCCATGGCCTCCGCCACCGCCCGGGTGCCGGCCGCGAACCGGGGGTCCTCGAACACCCCCATGGGCCCGTTCCACAGCACGGTGCCGGCGGCGGCGACCTGGTCGGCGAAGGCGGCCGCCGTCCCCGGCCCGATGTCGAGGCCCTTCCAGCCGGCGGGGACGTCCTGCCCCACGGTGGCGACCTCGCCGCCGGCGCCCGGGTCGCCGATCTCGCCGCCCGGACCCAGGGCGACCACGTCGGAGGGCACCAGGACGGTGGCGCCCGAGCCCAGCAGCCGCCGGCAGTCGTCCACCTGCTCGGCCTCCAGCAGGGAGTCGCCCACGTCGTGGCCCATGGCCGCCAGGAAGGTGAAGCACATGCCCCCGCCGATGAGCAGGGTGTCCACCGACTCCAGCAGCGCATCGATGACCTTGAGCTTGTCGCTCACCTTGGAGCCGCCCAGGACGGCCACGAAGGGCCGGTCCGGGCCCTCCAGCAGGCCGCCCAGGACCTCGACCTCGCGGGCCAGCAGTCGGCCGGCGGCGCTGGGGAGCCGGGCCGGCGGGCCCACGATGGAGGCGTGGGCCCGGTGGGCGGCGCCGAAGGCGTCGTTGACGTAGAGGTCCTGGCCCTCCACCAGCCGGTCGACGAAGGCCGGGTCGTTGGCCTCCTCGCCGGCGTCGAAGCGCAGGTTCTCCATCAGCTCCACGCCGGGGGCCAGCTCGGCCAGGCGACGCCTGACCGGCTCCACCGTGTAGCGGGGGTCGGGGATGCCCTTGGGGCGGCCCAGGTGGGTGCAGGCGGTGACCTTCGCCCCCCGCTCGACCAGCCACTCGATGGTGGGCAGGGCGGCGCGGATGCGCAGGTCGTCGTCGATGCCGCCGTTGGAGACGGGGACGTTGAAGTCGGCGCGGAGCAGGACCCGCCTGCCCGAAGGATCCGGCAGGTCCTCCAGCTGGGGGAGCTGCACTACTTCTGGTTGGCGGCGCCGACGATGAGGGCCAGGTCGACCAGGCGGTTCGAGTAGCCCCACTCGTTGTCGTACCAGCCGAGGACCTTCACCAGGTTGCCCATGGCCATGGTGAGCTGGGAGTCGAACGTGCAGCTGGCCGGCGAGCCGATGACGTCCGACGACACGATGGGGTCGTCCGTGTAGACGAGGACCTTGGCCAGGGGGCCGTCGGCCGACGCCTTCTCGAACGCCGAGTTGATCTCGTCCACCGTGACCTCCCGCCCGAGGACGGCGACCAGGTCGGTGACCGAGCCGTCCTGGACGGGCACCCGCAGGGCGGTGCCGTCCAGCTTGCCCTGCATGGCCTGGAGCACCAGTCCCGTGGCCCGGGCGGCGCCGGTGGACGACGGGGTGATGTTCACCGCCGAGGCCCGGGCCCGGCGCAGGTCCTTGTGGGCCAGGTCCAGCAGGTTCTGGTCGTTGGTGTAGGCGTGGACCGTGGTCATGAGGCCCCGCTCGACGCCGAAGGCGTCGTCGAGCACCTTGACCATGGGCACGAAGCAGTTGGTGGTGCAGGAGGCGTTGGAGATGACCTTGTGCTGGCCGGGGTCGAAGCTGTCGTCGTTCACGCCCACGCAGAACGTGCCGTCCACGTTGGTGGCCGGGGCGGAGATCACGACCCGGGGGGCGCCGGCGGTGATGTGGGCGGACGCCTTCTCGCCGTCGGTGAAGAACCCGGTGGACTCGACCACCACGTCCACCCCCAGGTCGCCCCACGGCAGGTTGGCGGGGTCGCGCTCGGCGAAGACCTTGATCTCCTTGCCGTCCACCGTGATGGAGCTCTCGCCGGAGACGACCTCGGCGTCGAGGCGGCCGTGGGTGGAGTCGTACTTGAGCAGGTGGGCGTTGGTCGCCGGCGGCACCAGGTCGTTCACCCCCACCACCTCGAGGTCGGCGCCCGCTGCCCGGCCCGCCCGGAAGAAGTTGCGCCCGATGCGCCCGAAGCCGTTGATGCCGACCCGCACGGTCATGGATGTGCCTCCCGTATGTGCTCGAACCCGCCTGGTGGATGCTCCCAGGGGCAGACCCTATCCGAGCAGATCGGTGAGGGCCGTCGCCAGTCTGGCCGGGTCGTGGCCCCGCCCGTCGTCCCGCGCCACCTCGGCGGTCACCACCGGCACCGGCAGGCCGCGCCCGGGGGCGGGCCGGAACCGCGGGTCGCACAGCACCACGTCGATCTCCACGCCGTGGGCCAGGAGGGCCTCGACGTGGCCGGCGGCGTCGTAGCCCGCGGCCTCGGGCTCCTGGGGCCCCAGGTTGCAGACGTACACGCGCGAGGCGGAGGTGGCGGCCAGGGCCCGGGCCAGGTCGGGGGCGGCCAGGGCGGCCAGCACGCTGGTGAACAGCGAGCCGGGGCCGATCACCACCTGCTCGGCGCGCCGGACGGCGGCCAGCGCCTCCGGCGGGGTCTCGGCGTCGGCGGGCACGATGGAGACCCGCTTGATGCGACCGGCGTCGGTGCCGGTGGCCACCGCCAGCTGGCCCCGCACCGTGCCGTCCTCCCCCTCCGCCTCCAGCACCACGGGGGCGGCGGTGGCGGGCAGGACCCGGCCGGTGTGGTCCACGCCCACCAGCCGGGCCGCCTCGTCGAGGGCGGCCAGGAAGTCGCCGGTGGTGGCGCTGAGGCCGGCGATCACCACGTTGCCCAGCGAGTGCCCCTCCAACTCCCCGGCGCCGAAGCGGTGCTCGAAGGCCCGGGCCCACAGCGACCCGGGGTCGCCCATGGCCACCAGGCAGCGGCGCAGGTCGCCGGGCGGCGAGATCCCGAGCGCCTCCCGCAGGCGGCCGCTGGAGCCCCCGTCGTCGGCCACGCTGACGATGGCGGTGAGGTGGCCGGCGTAGCGGCGCACGGCCGTGATGCTGGCGGCCAGGCCGTGGCCGCCGCCCACGGCGACGACGCGGGGGCCCGTCGCCCCGCTCACCGGGCGAGGTCCCGGTGGTTGACGACGGGGTGGAACCCGTGCGCCTCCATGGCCCGGGCCACCTCCTCGGCCAGCACCACCGAGCGGTGGCGGCCGCCGGTGCAGCCCACGGCCACCGACAGGTAGGTCTTGCCCTCCTTCACGTAGCCGGGCAGCACCAGGGCGAACAGGTCGTCCAGCCGGGCCAGGAACTCCTTGGTGTCGGGCTGGGCCAGCACGTAGTCCCGCACCGCCGGGTCCAGCCCGGTGAGGGGGCGCAGCTCGTCCACCCAGTGGGGGTTGGGGAGGAAGCGGCAGTCGAAGACCAGGTCGACGTCGAGGGGGATGCCGTGCTGGTAGCCGAACGACACCACCGAGGTGCGCATGCCGCCCACCGGGTCGGGCTCGAACAGGTCGACCAGCCGGTCCCGCAGCTGGTGGACGTTCAGCTCGGTGGTGTCGATGCGGACGTCGGCCTGGGCCTTGATGGTCGCCAGCGACCCCCGTTCCCGCTCGATCCCCGCGGTGACGGTGTCGGCGTCCACCGGGTGGCGCCGGCGGGTGCCCTCGAAGCGGCGCACCAGCACGTCGTCGGCGGCGTCGAGGAACAGGACCCTGACCGGTCCCCGCCCCGACCGGCGCAGGTGGTCGATGGCCCGGCTCAGCTCCTCCACGTGGGCGGCGCCGCTGCGCCCGCTCACCAGGGCGACCTTCTCGCTCTCCCCGCCGGTGAGGGTCATCTCGCTGACCTGGGGGATCAGCGACGGCGGCAGGTTGTCGATCACCACCCACCCCAGGTCCTCCAGGGTGGCCGCCGCCGTGCTGCGCCCCGCCCCGGACAGGCCCGTGATCACCAGGTACTCGGCCATGGGCCCATTGTCACAGCCGCGGGGGCCGGGCGGGGGTGGTCGGAGGGCGGGGCCGGTGGTGGGGGCCCAACGTCCCCTTGCGTAGGGATGAAAGGCAACGATATGGTGCCGCCGTGCGCGGCATCGTGGCTGTCGTGGCCGCTGCCCTGGCGGTGGCCGGGTGCACGGGGAGCGCCGGGACGTCGGCCGAGCCCACCGTCCCCACCGCCGCGCCCACCACCCCGACCACCGCACCGCTCGACGTCTCCGTGATCCCCGAGGTCATCGACGAGCGGTACCTGGCCGAGGTCCTCGCCGCCCTCGACGAGGTCGACAGCGAGGCCACGAGGATGATCGTCGCCGCCAAGAACGTCACCCCCGCCGCGGCCGACTACCTCAACGCGGTCTACAGCGACGAGGAGGTCGACCGGCAACTGGAGAACTGGTACCGCAGCATCGCTGACGACCTCGAGCTGAAGGGGATCCGCCCCTCGCCGGGCAACCGGGTGACGACCGTCGAGCGGGTCATCTCCGCCTCCCCGGCCTGCGTGTGGCTCGCCGTACGGCGGGACTACTCGGCGGTCAACTTCGACCCGGGACCCGAGGAGATCGAGTACGTCGCACTCAGGCCGCTTGATCCAACCAACGACGTTCGCGGGGTCAACCCAACCGGATGGATGATCACTGACGATGTTCTGCTTGCCGACGGTAGCGAACCACGAAACCGGTGCCTCTCCGAATGATCCGACTGGCCTCCGTCTCGGTGGTCTCGGCGCTCGGACTGGGCGTCTTCTCGGGGGAGGCGTCATCTGCTCCGGGCCTACCTCCGCCGGCCACGCCGGTGACGGAGGTGGAGGTGGAGCGGTCACGCGACAGCAGGGCAATCGGCTACCAGATCGAGGGGGGAAGCAGTAACGACGAACCGGGCAACGCTGGACGCCGGGCGGGCGCTCGTCGCCCTGGCCAGCCGGGTCAGCCGTTCTACGCGACCATCCCGACCGTGGCGACGCAGCCCGACGGGTCGCGCTGCATCCGCAACGTCCGCCGGGCCTATCCCGACCAGCTGAGCGCCACCGTCGCCGAGGACCAGCGGGACCTCCTGTGGCGGCTGACCGTCGCCTCGTTCCCCCTCTGTCCGAACGCCCCGCTACCCGAGTCGACCCCGCCGGCCGCCCGGGCGGCGGAGTACTGGCGGGTGGTGGGCGAGGACCTGCTGCCGAAGCCGTCGCCCCGCATCGCACCGGGGTACATGCTGGCCGGCAAGCTGGCCTACCTGGAGGCCGGCACCGTGCCCACCGCCCGCTTCGAGCACCCCACCCCCGCCGGCGTGCTCACCATCGAGGCCAGCG
>JBOGHR010000051.1:0-3680 GCA_050744905.1 Acidimicrobiales bacterium | reverse complement strand
GTGTACGCCATCGGCTCGGCCGGCTTCCACGGCTCGGCCGCCGGGCTAGCCCTGGCCCGGCCCATCGTGGGGATCGCCGCCACGCCGTCGGGCGACGGCTACTGGCTGGTGGCCTCCGACGGCGGCATCTTCGCCTTCGGCGACGCCCGCTTCTCCGGCTCCACCGGCGCCATCCGCCTCAACCAGCCCATCGTCGGCATGGCCTCGACGCCGTCGGGCGACGGCTACTGGCTGGTGGCCTCCGACGGCGGCATCTTCGCCTTCGGCGACGCCCGCTTCTCCGGCTCCACCGGCGCCATCCGCCTGAACCGGCCCATCACCGCCATGGCGGCCACCGCCTCGGGGGCCGGCTACCGGTTCGTGGCCTCGGACGGCGGCGTGTTCTCCTTCGGCGACGCCCGCTTCCTCGGCTCGGCCGCCGACAAGGGCGTCACCGTCGCCGCCCTCGTGCCGGCGAGGTAGCCGTCCCGCGGCGCGGGCGCGAGGTGTGGCGTGGTCGTCCCACAGCCGGGCTCTCGTGGTGGCCCCCCTGCCGGGCATGGCGTGGCGCCCTCGGCAGGACTCGAACCTGCGCACCCGGCTCCGGAGGCCGGTGCTCTATCCGCTGAGCTACGAGGGCGAGCCGTCCAATCCTAGGCCGGCCGCCGGCGATGCCTAGGATGGCCGCGGTGGCGACCGTTCTGGTGGTGGATGACGACCCCGTCATCCAGAGGCTCCTACGGGTCAACTTCGAGATGGAGGGCTACTCCGTCCTCGTCGCCAGCGACGGCGTCGAGGGGCTCGAGCGGGCCCGTGCCGAGCGCCCGGACGTGGTGGTGCTCGACATCATGATGCCCAGGATGAGCGGCCTGGACGTGGCCCGCGCCCTCAAGGCGGACCCCGCCACGGCCGACATCCCGGTCATGCTGCTGTCGGCCAAGGCCCAGGAGGCCGACCTCCGGGCGGGCGACGACAGCGGGGCGGACGGCTACCTCACCAAGCCCTTCGACCCGCTGCTCCTCCTCCAGCGGGTGGAGGAGCTCATCAGCCCGGCCTGAGCGTCGAGGCGCGGCCGCAGCTCGACCGGATGGGGTGAGCGCAGCGAGCGAACGAGGTCGAAGCACTACATGCGGTCGGGGGCCTCGATGCCGAGCAGGTCGAGGCCCAGGCGCAGGGCCCGGGCGGTGAGCGAGCACAGCACCAGGCGGGAGGCCCGCTCCTCGGGCGTCGCCGCCCGCAGGACCGGGCAGCGCTCGTAGAACTCGGTGAAGGCCCCGGCCAGCTCGAACAGCCACGTGCACAGGCGATGGGGCTGGAGGGCGTCGGCCGTTCCCTGGACCACGCCGTCGAGCGTCAGGAGCTGGAGGGCGAGCGCCCGCTCGGCCGGCTCGGCCAGGCGCACGGCCCCGACCGCCCCGGGCGGCCCGTCGGCGGCGGCGCCGTCCTCGCCCGCCTTGCGGAAGATGGAGCGGATGCGGGCGTGGGCGTACTGGAGGTAGGGCGCGGTGTTGCCCTCCATGGCCAGCATCCGGTCGAGGTCGAACACGTAGTCCTTGAGCCGGTCGTTGCTGAGGTCGGCGTACTTGACCGCCCCCACCCCCACCTGGCGGGCCACCTCCCGGCGGGTGGCGGCGTCGAGGTCGGGGCTCTTCTCCCGCACCACCCGCTCGGCCCGCTCCACCGCCTCCTGGAGCAGGGCGATGAGCTTGACGGTGCCGCCCGCCCGGGTCCTGAACGGCCGCCCGTCGGGCCCCAGCACGGTGCCGAACGGGACGTACTCGGCCCGGCGCCCCTCGCCCAGCCACCCCGCCATCTCGCCCGCCGCGAACAGCAGGGCGAAGTGCTGGGCCTGGCGGGCGTCCACCACGTAGATCACCCGCTCGGCGCCCAGCTCGCACACCCGGTGGCGCAGGGCGGCCAGGTCGGTGGCGTCGTAGCCGAAGCCGCCGTCGCTCTTGCGCACCATCAGCGGGAACCGCCTGCCGTCGCGGCCGGTGAAGCCCGGCGGGAACACGCACAGCGCCCCGTCGTCCACCACGGCCAGGCCCTTGGCCTCCAGGTCGGCGGCCACGTCGGCCAGCATCGGGTTGTAGAAGCTCTCCCCGGCGATGTCGCCCTCGGCGAGCCTGACGCCGAGCAGGCGGTAGACGGCGGAGAAGTAGCGGGTGGACTGCTCGATGAGCAGGCGCCACAGCCGAAGGGTGGGCGGGTCGCCGCCCTGGAGGGCGACCACCCGCCGCCGGGCCCGCTCGGCGAACCCGGGGTCGGCGTCGAACTTGGCCTTGGCCTGCTGGTAGAATGCCTCCAGGTCGCCCACCGACAGCTCGGCGGCGGCCTCCTCCTCGCCCAGGTCGGCGAGGTGCTCGATGAGCATGCCGAAGTTGGTGCCCCAGTCGCCGATGTGGTTCTGGCGGACGACGGCGTGGCCCAGGAACTCCAGGGTGCGCACGATGGCGTCGCCGATGATGGTGCTGCGGAGGTGGCCGACGTGCATCTCCTTGGCCACGTTGGGGTTGGAGTAGTCGACGACCACCCGCTCGGGCCGCGACGCCCGGCGCACCCCGAGGCGGGGGTCGGCGGCCATCGCCGCCACCCCGGCCTCCACGTAGCCCGGCAGCAGGCGCAGGTTGACGAAGCCGGGGCCCGCCACCTCGGGCGGCTCCGCCAATCCGGCCACGTCCAGCCGCTCGACGAGGGCGCCGGCGACGTCCCGGGGGCTGCGGCCCAGCGCCTTGGCCAGCGACATGGCGACGTTGGCCTGGTAGTCGCCGAACCGCTCGGAGGTGGAGCGGCGCAGCACGGGGTCGGTGCCGGCGTGGTCGGGGCCGAAGGCCGCCTCGATGGCCCGGGCGAACCGGGGCGTCAGGTCGTCGATCGGGTCGGCCATGGGTCCAATCGTCCGCCGGGCCGAAAGGTAGCGTCAAAACCATTCCCCCCCTGCCGCCCTCGCTGCTTCCCCTCACCGCCCGGATCGGCCCGGGGGGCCGCCTCGCCGTGGGCGGCGTCGACGTGGTCGACCTGGCCGACGAGCACGGCACGCCGCTGTTCGTCTACGACGAGGAGCACCTGCGGCAACGGTGCCGGGAGGCGGTGGCCGCCTTCGATGACGGCGTTGCCTACGCCTCCAAGGCGTTCCTGTGCCGGGCCATGGCCGCCCTGGCCGCCGAGGAGGGCATGTGCATCGACGTGTCCACCGGCGGCGAGCTGCACGTGGCGCTGGCCGCCGGCGTCGCTCCCGAGCGGCTGGTCCTCCACGGCAACAACAAGTCGGACGGCGAGTTGGCGCGGGCGCTGGACGTCGGCGTGGGGCGCATCGTCGTCGACTCCTTCGACGAGATCGACCGCCTGGAGCGGCTGGTGGCGGGCGGCGTCCGCCCCGACCTGCTGGTGCGGGTGACGCCGGGCGTGGAGGCCCACACCCACGAGTACGTGCGCACCGGCCAGGAGGACTCCAAGTTCGGCTTCAGCGTGGCCAGCGGGGCGGCGGCCGAGGCGGTCCGGCGGCTCACCGGCCCCGGTTCGCCCGGTCGCCTGGTGGGCGTCCACGCCCACATCGGCAGCCAGGTCTTCCTGCTGGCGTCGTTCGACAAGGCGGTCGAGGTGCTGGCCGGGTTCTTCGCGCCCCTCGGGCTGGGGGAGCTGTGCGTCGGCGGCGGGCTGGGCGTCGCCTACGTCTCGGGCGAGGAGGCGCCGACGATCGC
>JBOGHR010000050.1:0-1802 GCA_050744905.1 Acidimicrobiales bacterium | reverse complement strand
TCGACGAGCCCCACGCCGGCCTCGACGCCGCCGGGCGCGACCTGCTCGACGACCTGGTGCGCTCGGCCGCGGCGGGCGGGGCGACGGTGGTCCTCGCCTCCCACGAGGCGGAGCGGGCGTCGGCCCTGGCCGGCCGGGCCGTCACCATGGCCGGGGGCCGCGTGCAGGACCGGGAGCCCGCCCATGTGGCGTGACGCCCTGCTGGTGGCGGGCAAGGACCTGCGCATCGAGGTCCGTTCGAGGGTGGCCACCAACCAGGTGGCGCCCTTCGCCCTGGTGGTACTGGTGCTGTTCGGCTTCGCCCTCGACCCCGACCGGGGCGTGCTGGCCCGGGCGTCGGCCGGGCTGTTCTGGGTCGCCGTGCTGCTGTCGTCGCTGCTCGCCGTGCAGCGCAGCTTCGCGGTGGAGTCGGGCGACGCCACCAGCGACGGCCTGCGCCTCTCCGGCCTCGACCCGGCCGGCATCTTCCTGGGCAAGGCGGCCGCCGTGGCCGCCCAGCTGGCCGCCCTCCAGGTCGTGCTGGCCGCCGGCGTGGTGGTGCTCTACGACGCCGACCTGGGCGGCCCGGCCCTGCTCGTGGCGACCTGTGCCGCCGCCACCGTGGGGCTGGCCGCGGCCGGCGTCGTCTACGGCGCCCTGGCCGCCGGCCTGCGGGTGCGGGAGACGCTCCTTCCCCTGCTGCTCCTGCCCGTGGTCGCCCCGGTGCTGCTGGCCGCCACCCGGGCGTGGGAGGCGGGCATGGGCCTGTCGGTGGACGACGGCTGGCGCTGGGCCCAGCTGCTGGCGGTGTTCGCCGCCGTCTACCTGGCCCTGGGCGTCGCCGCCTTCGGCGCCCTGCTGGAGGAGTCGTGAGGCAGCCCTCGTCGACCAGCGCCCGCCCGCAAGCGACCGGCGGCGGGACCGCCATGGTGGGCGCCGCCGCCCTGGTGGCGCTGGCCACCACCGTGGTGCTGGGCCTCCGCCTGCCGCCCACCATCGAGCAGGGGCCCTACGCCCGGCTCATCGCCGTCCACCCGCCGCTGGCCTGGGCTGCCTACCTGGCGTTCGGCGTGTGCGCCCTGGCCAGCGCCCTGTGGCTGTGGCGGCGCACCCGGTCCGACCGCTGGGACCACCTGGCCGCGGCCTCGGCCGAGGTGGGCGTGGTGTTCTGCGCCCTCACCCTGGTCACCGGGTCCATCTGGGGCCGGCCCACGTGGGGCGTGTGGTGGACCTGGGACGCCCGCCTGACCAGCACCGCGCTGTTGCTGGCGCTCTTCGCCGGCTACCTGGCCCTGCGCCGGGTGTCGGTCGACCCCGAGGCCCGGGCCCGCCGCTCGGCGGTGGCCGCCCTGGTGGCGGTGGCCGACGTGCCCATCGTCCACTTCTCGGTGGACTGGTGGCGCACCCTCCACCAGGGCCGCTCGCTGGCCCAGATCACCCCCCAGAACGACCTCGACGGCTCCTACACCTCGGTCATGCTGCTCGGCTTCCTGGCCATGACCCTGCTCTACGGCTGGTTGGTGGCCCACCGGGTGCGGGTGGAGGCGCTGGAGGCGCGCCTGGAGGCCGAGGGGCTCGACCGGGCCCTGGCCGAGCGCCGGGCCGAGGCCGGGGCCGAGCCGGTGGGGTCGGTGGCGCCGTGAACGAGGGGTACGTGTACGCCGGCTACGGGGTCACGCTGGCCGCCCTCGGGCTCTACGCCCTGCGGGTGCTGCGCCGGGGCCGGTCCCTGCGCCGCACCCTGGCCGACGCCCCGGGTGCCGCCGGCCCCCCGGCGGCGGCCCCGAGGGATCGGGACGGTGCGTGAGGGCGCCGGCGCCCAC
>JBOGHR010000049.1:0-2606 GCA_050744905.1 Acidimicrobiales bacterium | reverse complement strand
CGTGGGGGGCGGGCGGGGGCCCGAGCAGGTCCGCACGGCGGATCCTGCGACCACCACCTCGGCGCCGGCGCCCACCACCACGACCACGTCGCCGCCGGCGCCGGAGCCGGTCCCGGCCGACGACGCCCTGTGGCCGCCCTCCGGGCGGGGGTTCACCGCTCCCCTGGGCGCGGCGCGGTCGTTCGTGGAGGAGTACGTGGGCTTCCCGGACCCGCCGCTGTCGGCGTTCCGGGACGACGGGGAGTCGGCCGGCGAGGTCGACGTCCTCCGGGTCGGCGAGGGGGGCGCGGTGCTGCCCGGGCGGGTGGCCGCCACGGTGGCGCTGCGCCTGGACGGCACCGGATGGGTCGTCACCGGGGCCCGGTCGCCCGACATCGAGGTCGACGGCCCGCGACCGCTCGACACGGTGGGCGGGATGTTCGTGGCCGAGGGCCGCAGCCGGGGCTACGAGGGGACGGTCGTGGTCTCGGTGATCGAGCGGGGCGCCACCGCCGCCGGCCCCCTGGCCCTGGTGGCGGGCATCGGCGGCGCCTACGAGATGGAGCCGTTCCACCTCGACGTGGTGCTCCCGGCCCGCCCGTCCGCCCCCCTCGGCGCCGTGCTGTTCACCACTGACACCGGATGCGACGGCTGCAACACCGCCTTCGCCGCCGTCCCCGTGCGGCTGGGCACGGCCACGGCCGGCGGCGGGGCCTGACCCGGCTCGGGCGTCCATGCGGCAGGAAGGGGCGCATGGCGCCACTCCTCGCCGCATGAAGGGCCATGCGCGCGGTGACCTTTGATCTGACCGAGCGAGGGAAACCGTGACCGCCCGCGTCGATCCCCTCGGGCGCGCCGTGACGCGGCTGCATCCGGGCCGGTCCGGCCGTGCTCGGACGAAGCAGTGACAAAGCGTCACCCCTTGTCAACCTTCCTGGCCCCCTAGCTAGCCGTTGATGAAGGCGGTGGCCCGGCGCGAGACGTTCGAGGAGGCCTTCGATGAGCTCCATCGAGTTGCCTCACGCGCCGCAGGTCGTGTTCTGCGTGAACCGAGCGTCGCTGAGGATGCTGTAGCCGAGACGCTCGTTTCGGGCGTACGTTCGGTGGCCCCGGATCGCTCCGTACGCGTCTGCATGGGTAGCTCGGGTGGCGACGAACCTGGCGATCGATGGCTGGCATGGAAGGCGTCGCGTGCCACCTGCGGGACCTGGTGCCACCTCCGATCACTCGGGCCGCGCCGCGTTCTCCGTCGACCTGGGCGCCGGCCTGCGAGCGCTTCCCCGTCGCCGGCGAGAAGCCGTCGTGCTGCGCCACCTCATCGATCTTCCGGAGGCGGCCGTGGCGGCGGCGATGGGTTGCTCGGTCGGTGCCGTCAAGCAGCACACCAGAGGCCTCGCCGCCCTGCGAGGCCACCTCGGGAACGGAGAGGAGTGAGCATGCCCGGTCATGAGGAGGACGAGGTCGCTGCGCCGACGCCGCCTTCGGGACTTCGAGCAGCAGTCATCTCGGAAGGGCGACGCCGCACCCGCGTGCGTCGCACGAGGGTGATGTCCGCCGTGGTCGCCCTCGGGATGCTGGCCGGTCTCGTGATCGTCGCTTCCGGCGAGGTCGATGACTCCCAGCGGGTCCGTACCGCCGAGACGCCGGAGACGACAACGTCGGCTGCCGATCGAGCCTCCCCGCCCTCCCGAGGTGCTCGTGGTGGCGACCACCGGCGGTACCGGGGTGCCAGGAGAGATCCAGCTGGTCTCGTCAAGCGATGGAAGGGTGCTCCGCACACTTGCCCAGGCCTACGGCCCGTACCCCGCCAGCGGACTGACGCTGTCGCCCGACGGGCGCTTTGCGTACTTCGTGGGCCTTCTTGAGGCGCAGCAGCGCATCGAGATCGCCCGTGTCGACATACAGGGAGGTGCGGTCAAGGTGCGGTCGAACCCGTGGCGTTTGGTACCCGCCAGACCTTCGACCCCTCGGGCACGAAGATGGCCTACGTCTCGGACCGCGGCGGAGCTCTGGTCGTGAGGGACGTGACAACGGAGGCAGAGCGAAGCTTCGATACCGGCGAGATCCCGGCGGCTGCCAGCGGGAACGTGATCAGCGGCCTGCGCGCCCTGGCGTGGGTGGACGACCGACGACTCGCAGTTCTCATGTCCCGCCTGGTCAGCCCCCAGCGGTGCGGCCCGCTAGGAAACTGCCCAACGACGACTACAGCCGTCCCGACCACGCCGACCAGCCAGGTGCTGATCTTCGATCCTGAGACCGAGGAACTGGAGGACGCCACGGTGCTTTCAGCCCCTGTCGGTGCCACCTGGGCCTTCCTGGCACGGGGCAGCGGCTCAGCGGAGCTGGTGGTCGCCGAACGGCCCTCGAGCGCAACGGGCGAGGCGCCGTGGAACATCGTGGCGATCGGAACCGACACACCGGGTACCCGGCTGATCACGTCGCTCCCGCCATTCGCGTTGCCACTGTCGATCGACTCATCTGGGCAGCACTTGCTCTTTCAGGGCCTCCCGCCATGAATGTGGGTCGGATCAGGGAACCCCCGTTCGTTCATGGGGGAGGACGTGGTCGATGGGGCCCAGGGTCAGCATGATGAGGCCGAGGGCGGCCCGGGCGGAGTGGAAGCCGTA
>JBOGHR010000048.1:0-2243 GCA_050744905.1 Acidimicrobiales bacterium | reverse complement strand
GTCGACGCCCGTGGTCGACGCCAGCCGGGCCCGGCGGGCCGCCGGCAGGAGGGGCAGCGAGGCCCGCACCGAGCCCAGCCAGGCCTCGTCCGGCGCCACCGGCACCAGGTCGGGCTCGGGGAAGTAGCGGTAGTCGTAGGCCTCCTCCTTGGAGCGCCCCGAGGTGGTGCGGCCGACGTCCTCGTTCCAGTGGCGGGTCTCCTGCACGACCCGGTCGCCGAGACGGACCAGGTCCCACTGGCGGGCGGCCTCGTAGTCGATGGCCCGGCTGAGCGAGCGCAGCGAGTTGAGGTTCTTGATCTCGCAGCGCGTCCCGAGCGCGCCGCTGCCGGCCGGGCGGACCGAGACGTTGGCGTCGACCCGCAGCGACCCCTCCTCCATCTTCCCGTCCGAGGCCCCGGTGGCGACCAGGATGGCCCGCAGCTCGCGCACGTAGTCGACGGCCTGCGCCGCCGAGCGCAGGTCGGGCCGGCTCACGATCTCGACCAGGGGGACGCCGGCCCGGTTGTAGTCGACCAGGGCGTAGTCGGCGCCGTGGATGCGCCCGCTCCCGCCCACGTGGGTGCTCTTGCCGGTGTCCTCCTCCATGTGCGCCCGCTCGATGCCGACCACCGACCCGTCGGGCAGCTCCAGCCGGCCGTCGACGTTGATGGGCTCGTCGTACTGGCTGATCTGGTAGTCCTTGGGCATGTCCGGATAGAAGTAGTTCTTCCGGTGGAAGATGCTCGGGCGCACCTCGCAGGACAGGGCCTCGCCCACCCGCATGGCCAGCTCGACGGCCCGGCGGTTGAGCACCGGCAGCGAGCCGGGCAGCCCCAGGCACACCGGGCACACGTTGGTGTTGGGCTCGTCGCCGAAGGCGTTGGGGCACCCGCAGAACAGCTTGGTGGCCGTCCGCAGCTCGCAGTGGACCTCCAGGCCGACGACGACGTCGTCGGCGCTCAGCTCCCGGGCCGTGGCCTCAGCCACCGGATGCCTCCAGGGCGGCGGCGACGCGGAACATGACCGGCTCCCCCAGGGCGGGCGCCATGACCTGCACGCCCACCGGCAGGCCGTCGTCGCCGGTGCCGAACGGCAGCGACATGGCCGGGTGGCCGGCCAGGTTGGACGGGACGGTGCAGACGTCGCTCATGTACATGGCCAGGGGGTCCGCCGCCTTGGCGCCGACGGCGAAGGCGGTGCTGGGCGCGGTGGGCGCCAGCAGCACGTCGAACTGCTCGTAGGCCGCCTCGAAGTCGCGGATGATCAGCGTGCGCACCCGCTGCGCCTGGCCGTAGTAGGCGTCGTAGTAGCCGGCCGACAGGGCGTAGGTGCCCAGCATGATCCGGCGCTTCACCTCGGCGCCGAACCCGGCGCCCCTGGTCGCCGCGTTCATGGCGGCCACGTCCGAGCCGTCGACCCGGAGCCCGTAGCGCACGCCGTCGTAGCGGGCCAGGTTGCTCGACGCCTCGGCCGGGGCGATCAGGTAGTAGGCCGCCAGCCCGTGCACCGTCATGGGCAGCGACACCTCGTCGACCTTGGCCCCGCCGTCGGCGAGGGCGTCCGCCGCCCGCCGCACGTTGCGCTCGACGTCGGCGTCGACGCCCGAGACCAGCTCGCCGACCAGGCCGACCCGCAGGCCGTCCACGCCCTCGTCCAGGCCGGCGCGGAGCGCGGCCGGCGGCCGGGGGATGGACGTGGAGTCGAGCGGGTCGTGGCCGGCGATGACCTCCAGCACCAGGGCGGCGTCGGCCACCGTCGCGGCGAAGGGGCCGATCTGGTCCAGCGACGAGGCGAACGCCACCAGCCCGTAGCGGCTCACCAACCCGTAGGTGGGCTTCACGCCCACCACGCCGCAGAAGGCGGCCGGCTGGCGGATCGAGCCGCCGGTGTCCGAGCCGAGGGCGAGGGGGGCGAAGCCGGCCGCCACCGCCGCCGCGCTGCCGCCGCTGGACCCGCCCGGCACCCGGGTGGGGTCGAGCGGGTTGCGGGTGGGCCCGAAGGCGGAGTTCTCGGTGGACGACCCCATGGCGAACTCGTCGAGGTTGGTCTTGCCGACCACCACGGCGCCCGCCTCGACCAGCCGGCGCACCACGGTGGCGTCGTAGGGCGGGCGCCAACCGTCGAGGATGCGGCTGCTGCAGGTCGTCGCCACGCCCCGGGTGCACAGGTTGTCCTTGAGGGCGACGGGGACGCCGGCCAGCGGGCCGGGATCGCCGCCGGCGGCGACGCGCCCGTCCACGGCGTCGGCCGCGGCCCGGGCC
>JBOGHR010000047.1:0-2063 GCA_050744905.1 Acidimicrobiales bacterium | reverse complement strand
GGGCACGGGCTCGGGAGGGGGGACCGGCTCCGGCGGCACGGGGGCGGGGGGCGCCTCGACGGTCGCCGACGCCGCCTTGGTGACGGGCGGGATGCGGTCGGGGACGGTCGGCGCCGGCTCCTCCACGGCCACCGGCTCGGGCGACACCGGGGGCCAGGAGGGGACGTCGGGCGGCGCCTCGTTGCGGGAGGACCGCCGGACGAGCACGATCTTCACCACCGCGGCCAGCAGGCCGGCCAGCAGGCCGACCCGTAGCCCGACGCGGAAGGACCGGCGCACCATGGGCGACACCGTACCTTGACGCCGTCGCCACGGTTTGCGACCATGGCCCGTGATGCGTCGGCACCGCGCCAGCTTCTGCACCCTCCTGCTCACCTAGAGCGAGCTCCCTCCCGGGGCTCGCCTCGCCTCCTGCGCCTCCGGGCCAGGGGGTTTTTTGTTTCCCGAGAACCACCTCCGCTGAAAGGAACACCCCGATGGCCGAGCGAGTGATCATCTTCGACACCACCCTGCGCGACGGCGAGCAGTCGCCGGGCATCTCGCTCGACATGGCGGAGAAGCTGGAGATCGCCGAGCAGCTGGCCCGCCTGAACGTCGACTACGTCGAGGCCGGCTTCCCGGTCGCCAGCCAGGGCGACTTCGAGGCCGTCGAGGCCATCGCCGGGAAGGTGCAGGGCCCGGTCATCGCCGCCCTCTCCCGCACCCACCGCAGCGACGTCGATCGCTGCTGGCAGGCGCTGCGCCACGCCGAGCGGGCCCGCATCCACGTGTTCATCTCCACCAGCCCCAACCACATGGAGCACATGCTGAGGATGACGCCGGCCCAGGTGGTGGCCGAGACCCGTTCCGGCGTCGCCCAGGCCCGTGAGCACACCGACGACGTGGAGTTCAGCCCCCAGGACGCCACCCGTACGCCGCTCGACTTCATGATGGAGGTCCTGCAGGCGGCGGTCGACGCCGGCGCCACCACCCTGAACATCCCCGACACCGTCGGCTACGGCATCCCCTGGGACTTCGGCGCCCTGATCCAGTACGTGCGCCGCAACATCAGCGGCGACTACGTCACGTCCACGCCCTGCCACACCGACCTGGGGCTGGCGACGGCCAACTCGCGGGCCGGCGTGCAGGCCGGCGCCCGCCAGGTCGAGGTGTGCGTGAA
Organism: Acidimicrobiales bacterium; assembly: GCA_050744905.1. GTDB lineage: Bacteria > Actinomycetota > Acidimicrobiia > Acidimicrobiales > DATLFN01. The sequence goes on along the minus strand of JBOGHR010000047.1, from coordinate 904 downwards.
CGGCCTGGGCGAGCGGGCCGGCAACGCCGCGCTGGAGGAGGTCGTCATGGCCCTGCGCATCAGGGCCGACCAGTTCCCCGGCATCGAGGTCGGCGTGCGCACCGAGGAGCTGGCCCGCACCAGCCGGCTCGTCAGCCGCCTGACGGGCTACCCCGTGCAGTACAACAAGGCCGTCGTCGGCCGCAACGCCTTCGCCCACGAGTCGGGCATCCACCAGCACGGCGTCCTGTCCCACACCAGCACCTACGAGATCATCGACGCCGCCTCGGTGGGCGCCCAGGGCGGCCGGATCGTGCTGGGCAAGCACTCGGGGCGCCACGCCTTCGGCGACACGCTGGGGAAGATGGGCCTGCACGTCTCGGCCGAGGCGCTGGACGCGGCGTTCGTGCGGTTCAAGGAGCTGGCCGACCGGAAGGTGCAGATCACCGAGGCCGACCTGGAGGCCATCGTGGCCGAGGAGATCGGCGGTGCGGGCGCCGACCCGGCCTTCACGCTGGAGTCGCTGGAGGTGACGGGCGGCACCGTCGGCGTGCCCCGGGCCCGGGTCGTCCTCACCCGCGACGGCGACAAGGCCGAGGCGTCGGCCGACGGGGACGGCATGATCGACGCCGCCTGCAAGGCCATCAAGGCGGCCACCGGCATCGACGCCCGCCTCACCGACTTCAACGTCTCGTCGGTCACCGGAGGCGTGGACGCCCTCGGCGACGTGGTCATCCAGCTCGACGCCGACGGGGTGCGGGTCTCGGGCCGCGGCGTGTCCACCGACGTGGTGGAGGCGTCGGCTCGCGCCTTCCTCAACGCCACGAACAAGGTGGTCCGGGTGCGGGCCCGGGCCGAGGTGCGCGACCCGATCGACGAGGTGACGCCCTGACGCCCTGACCCACCCGGGCGGCCGGCGCGGGCG
>JBOGHR010000046.1:0-9074 GCA_050744905.1 Acidimicrobiales bacterium | reverse complement strand
CTCCGGGCTACCCCTCGCCCCCGGCAGGGGCGGCCGGATCGGCCGGCGGGGCGAACTCGTCTCGGATCTGGCGCTGAAGCTCGACCCACGCCATCCGGGCCGCCGCCTGCTCGGCCTGCTTCTTGGACCGGCCCTCGCCCCGGCCCCGCTCCCGGCCCCCCACCAGCACGGTGGCGTAGAAGCGCTTGGCGTGGTCGGGCCCGTCGTCGGACACCAGGTAGCGGGGCAGCCGGTCGAAGGTGCGGGCCGCCAGCTCCTGGAGCCGGGTCTTGTAGTCCTGGCCGCCGGGCCCGGCGGACGCCTCGGCCACCCGCTCGCCGAGCAGGGAGAGCACGAGGCGGGCGGCCGCGTCCCAGCCGCCGTCGAGGTAGACGGCGCCGATGACCGCCTCCATGGCGTCGGCCAGGATGGAGGGCTTCTCCCGGCCCCCGGAGGCGTCCTCCCCCTTGCCCAGGCACAGGAACCCGCCGATGCCCAGCTCGGCGGCCACCTCGGCCAGGAGGGCGGAGTTCACGACCGACGCCCGCACCTTGGCCAGCTCCCCCTCCGGGAGGTCGGGGTAGGCGCGGAAGATGTGATCGGTGACGACCAGGCCGAGGACCGCATCGCCCAGGAACTCCAGGCGCTCGTTGGACTCCTCGCCCGCCACCTCGGCGCACCACGAGCGGTGGGCCATGGCCCGCTCGAGCAGGGACGGGTCGGAGAAGCGCCAGCCCAACCGGTCGGCCAGCGCCTCCACCGGGCAGCTCCGGGCGAGGGTCAGGACGATTCCAGCTTGGCGACGACGTAGTCGACGGCGTCGCGCACCGTGCGCAGGTCCTCCAGGTCCTCGTCGTCGATCCGGAAGCCGACGGTGCGCTCGCCCAGCTCCTCCTCCAGGGCCTCGACCAGCTCGATGAGGGCCAGGGAGTCGGCCGAGAGGTCCTCGCTGAACGAGGCGCCCTCGGCGATGGCGGACGGCTCGATCTCCAGGATGTCGGCCAGGCGGTCGCGGATCAGCTCGAAGACCGCCTGGCGGTCCATGGGACCTCGTTCGACGTGGGTCTCGGCGGGCATGCGGGCTCCTGAGAGAGGGCGGCGACGGCGGGATCGTAGTTCGTGGCGGGCCGCGGCGGCGGGAGCCCCCGGCCGCCGCCCTACGCCTTGACCGACTGGCGGAGGCGGTCGACCAGCCCGCCCTGCACCATGTCGCGCGCCACCCCGACGGCGTTGACGACGGCGTCGGCCGAGGAGGAGCCGTGGCTGATGATGCACACGCCGTCCACGCCGAGCAGGAGCGCCCCCCCGTAGGAGTCGGGGTCCATCTCCCGCACCAGGGGCATCAGGAGCGGGACCAGCACCTCCGACGCCTTGATCGCCTCGGGGGTCGACGTGAGCACGCCGAAGACCGCCCGGCGCATGAACGTCATGGCGCCCTCCAGGGCCTTCAGCACCACGTTGCCGGTGAACCCGTCGGTGACCACCACGTCGACCCGGTCGGTGAGAAGGTCGCGGCCCTCCACGTTGCCGACGAACCGCCCCCCCGAGCCGGTCCACACCCGGGGGACGACCAGGGCGGCGTGGGCCTCCTTCACCACCCCGGTGCCCTTGGTCGGCTCCTCGCCGATGGACAGCAGCCCCACCCGGGGCTGGTCGATCCCGTACCGGCCGGCGGCGAAGGCGGCGCCCATCTGGGCGAACTGCACCAGCCACTCCGCCTGGACCTCGGCGTTGGCGCCGGCGTCGAGGAGCACGGTGGGCGTGGAGCCGGGAACGGGGAGGGGCGTGGCGATGGCCGGGCGGATGACCCCGGGGAGGCGGCCCATGCGCAGCAGGGCGCTCCCCATGGCCGCCCCCGTGTTCCCGGCGCTGACCATGGCGCTGGCCCGCCCGTCGCGCACCGCCTCGGCCGCCCGCACCACCGACGCGTCCTTCTTGCGGCGGACCCCGGCCGCCACGTCGTCCTCCATGGTGATGACCTCGGAGGCCGCCAGAACCTCCAGGCCGCCGGTGTCGCCCAACGCCTCGGGCCGGCCGACCAGGAGGACGGGCACGTCGAGCTCGGCCGAGGCCCGCCGGGCGCCGGCGACGATCTCGGCGGGGCCCCGGTCCCCGCCCATGGCGTCGACCGCGATGGGGAGCATGGCCGACCTCAGCCGACGTCGACGGCCTGGCGCCCCCCGTACCACCCGCAGCTCGGGCACACCACGTGGGGCAGCTTGGCGCGGCGGCACTGCGGGCAGGTGCTGCGCGGCGGCTGCGACAACGTCCAGTTGCTGGCCCGCCGGCTCCGGCTCTTCGCCTTCGAGGTCTTCTTCTTGGGGACGGCCATGTCGCGCTTCTCTCGCTCTCGCTCGGTGGCGGTGGGTTCGGTTCAGCTGTCGCCGAGGGCGTCGAGCGCCGCCCAGCGGGGGTCGCGGGTGGCGCCGTCGCAGCCGCACGGTGCCACGTTCCGGTCGGCTCCGCACGTCGGGCAGATCCCGGCGCAGTCCTCCCGGCACAGCGGCGCCAGCGGGAGCTCCACCATGACGGTGTCCCGCGCCAGCGGCGCCAGGTCGAGCTGGTCGCCCCGGAGCGGGTAGGTCTGCTCGGGGTCCCAGTCCTCCTCGAAGACCTCGCGCACGTCGGCCGACATGGTGCCCGAGGCGGCTCCCAGGCAGCGCCGGCACTCGCCGTGCCACGGGGCGGTGACCGTCCCGGTGACCACGATCGCGCCGGGCACCGAGTCGAGCATCACGTCCACCGCCACCTCGGCGTCGGGGGCCACCGAGCTGCCGGTGACCTCCAGCCCGGGCAGCGACCCGGCGCGGACCTCACGCCGGCGCTCGCCCGGTGCGCGGCGGAGCGCGCCGACGCCGACGAGGAACGGACGGCTTCCCACCCCCGGAAGTCTAGGTGCTGGGCCGGGGCGGCCCGCCGGGTGCGCCCGCTCACTCGTCCTGGTCGAAGAAGGCCTCGTCCATGCCCTCGGACGCCCCGAGGGCGCCCCCGTCGGGCCCGAACCCCAGCTCGTCGTCGCGGGTGGCCGCCGACCGGAGCTTCTCCCGCCCGGCCTGGACCGTCTTCAGGGTGCGCTCGAGGACGATCTCGAAGGCGGCCAGCTTCTGGTCGCAGTAGTCGTCGGCCTCGTGGCGGAGGCGGCGGGCGTCGTCCTTGGCCTCCTCCACGGTCGTGCGGGCCAGCTGGTTGGCGGCGCGCACGATGTCGGTCCGCTGGACCATGCGCTCGGCCCGGACCCGGGCGGCGTCGAGGATCTCGTCGGCGTCGCGCTGGGCCTTGGCCAGGAACTCCTCTCGCTCCTTGAGCATCCGCCGGGCCCGCTTCAGCTCCTCGGGCAGGCGGGCCAGCGCGTCCTCCAGCAGCTCGCGGACCTCGTCCTTCTCCACCCGCACGGTGGTGGACAGGGGCATGGGCTTGGCGTTGTTCACCACCTCGATCACGCGGCGCAGCAGCGTCTCGCTGTCCACCTGGTCGCCGGGCGGGTGGCTCATCCGTAGCGCTCCACCAGGCGCTTGGCCACGGGGGGCGGCACCATGGCGCTGACCCGCGCCGCGCCGCCGAAGCGGGCGATCTCCCGGATGAGCGACGAGGCGATGAACGACGAGCTGGTGGCGCAGGGGATGAAGACGGTGACGATCTCGGAGATGGCCTCGTTCATCTGCGCCATCTGGAGCTCGTGCTCGAAGTCGGAGACGACGCGCAGGCCCTTGACGATGACGTCGGCGCCCACCCGGCGGGCGAGGTCGACGACGAGAGAGCCGAAGAACTCCACCCGCACGTTGGGGAGGTGCTCGACCGACTGGGAGATCATCTCCCGCCGGTCCTCCAGCCCGAACAGCGGCTCGCCCTTCTGCGGGTTGCGCACGGCGGCCACGATGAGCCCGTCGAAGAGGCGGGCGGCCGTCTCGATGATCTCGAGGTGGCCGTTGTGGAGGGGGTCGAAGGAGCCCGGGAACAGGGCTGTCCTCACTCGCTGCCTTTCTCGTCGTCGGGACCCGCCGCCGGGGCGGCGAGCGTGACAACCGTACCGCCGTAGCGCTTGGCCCTCCGAACGTCCCACGCCGGGCCCGGGTCGAGCTCCCGGTCGCTCTCCAGCACGGCCAGCCGGGCCGGGAGGCGGTCCAGGAGCTGGGGCCACGCCTCGAACGCGTAGGGCGGGTCGACCAGCGCCAGGTCCACCGGCGAGGCGGTGGCGACCCAGTCGAGGGCGTCGGCCTTGACCACCGTGGCCCGGGCGTAGAGGCCGGTGAGGACCAGGTTCGTCCGCACCACGTCGAGCACCGAGGCGTCGTCGTCCACGAACGTGGCGTGGGCCGCGCCCCGGGACAGGGCCTCGACGCCGAGCGCCCCCGTCCCCGCGAACAGGTCGACGACCGAGCGCCCCTCGACCCCGCCCAGCGATCCCAGCATGTCGAAGATCGCCTCGCGGACCCGGTCGCCCGTCGGGCGCACGCCCGTGCCCTCGGGGGCCTGGAGCCGCCGTCCCCTGGCCGTCCCCGCCACCACCCTCATGGCCGGAGGCTACCGACGGCGGCCGCCCGACCGGGCGGGCGCTCAGGGCCGCGCCGGCCGCTCGCCCGCCACCGTTTCGGCCTTGACGGTGGTCACCGCCAGGTCCTCGGCGCCGGTCACGGCGATGCGCCCGGCGCCGAACCGGCGGCGCTGGCGGGCCTCCAGCCGGGTGGCCACCAGGCTCAGGGTGGAGTTGATGGCGATGTAGAACAGGGCGGCGAGCCCCAGCGACTGGAGCGAGTTCTGGAAGAACTGGTAGTTCTGCCTCGACCGCCCGAGCAGCTCGTCGTAGCCGATGAGCACGCCGAGCGAGGTGTCCTTGAGCAGGGTGACGAGCTGGCTGATGATGGCCGGGATCATGCGGCGCACGGCCTGGGGGATCACGACGTATCCCATGGTCTGCCAGTACCCGAGCCCCACGGCGTAGGCGGCCTCGCTCTGGCCCCGCTCCAGGGACAGGATGCCAGCCCGGAAGATCTCCGCCAGCACCGCGCTGTTGTAGATGGTGAGGCCCACGACCAGCACCCAGAAGGTCTCCAGGCGGAGGTCGCCCTGCTCGACGCCCAGGGACCGGATCTCGATGAAGGGCAGGCCCAGCCACGAGAACAGGACCAGGATGTAGAGGGGGAGCCCGCGGAAGAACTCGACGTAGAGCCCGCCCAGCCACCGCACCGGCCCGTTCCTGGCCAGCCGGCCGAGGGCCATGAGCCCGCCGATCACCATGGCGATGCCCATCGAGGTGGTCGCCACCTTGGCCGTGTTGACCAGGCCGAGGAGGAAGAACCTCCACACCGCCCACAGCCGGAACGGGCGCCACTTGGCCGCCTCGAACTGGCCGTTGTCCGCCAGGCGGTTGAGCGCCACGGCGGCGAGGGCGGCCAGCGCCACCGCCGCCACGATCGAGTAGACGAGCACCTTGCGCCGGGCCCGGGGGCCCAGCGCGTCGGCCAGGATCGGCGCCGTCATCGCCTGATGGCCAGGCGGCGCTCGATCCCGCCGAGCACCAACCCGGACGGGATGGTGAGGACGAGGTAGGCGATGGCCGCGCCGATGAAGATGGGGATGGGCCGGGCCGTCTCGTTGATGAGCTGCTCGGTCGTCCCGCCCAGCTCGTCCACCGAGATCAGGGCGGCCAGCGCCGAGTTCTTGATGAGGGCGATGAAGATGCTCCCCAGGGGGGCGACCACCGTGCGCAGGGCCTGCGGCAGCACCACGATCCACAGCACCTGCGGGAAGGTGAGCCCCAGGGCCCGGGCGGCCTCGCCCTGGCCGCGGGACACGGCGTTGACGCCCGACCGGATGGCCTCGGCGATGAAGGCGCCGGTGTAGGCGGACAGGACCACGACCGCCGTGTAGAAGAACGAGTACTTGATGCCCACGTCGCCGGCCCCGACGAGGAAGCCGATCATCAGCACGGCCAGCGGGGTGTTGCGCACGGTCGCCACGTAGAAGGCGCCCACCGCCTGGAGGGGCGGGACGGGGCTCACCCGGAAGGCCGCGATCACGGTGCCGATCACGAACGCCGCCGCGTACGACAGCAGCGTGAGCGACACCGTGACGCGCATGCCCTCGAAGAAGAGGTCGAGGTTGTCGACGACGACGTCCACGGCCTCCTCCCGCCGGTCAGCCGGTGGTCGTGGTGGCGGTGGTGGTGGTCGTCGTGGCCAGGCTGGTCGACGTCCCCGTGCTCGGGTAGCGGTCCACCGCCGGAGGCTCCGGGGTGGAGAGCCCCAGGCGACCCAGCGTCCGCTCGTAGGCGTCGGCCCACTCGCCGCTCTCGTAGATCTCCTCCAGCCGGTCGTTGAGGAACTCCCGGAAGGCGTCGTCGCCCTTCTTCAGGCCGATCCCGAGCGGCTCCTCGCTCACGTCGATGTCGAGGATCTTGAACGCGCCGTTGCTCGCCTCCACCAGCCCGAGGAGGATCCCGCGGTCGGTGACCACGGCCTCCACCCGGTCCTGGCGCAGGGCGTCGGCGCACTCGGGGTAGGTCTCGAACAGCGTGACGTCGGCCGTGATCTGGTTGCGCTCCAGGTTGCCCGGCGTCGTCGATCCCCGCCCGGTGCAGATCTTCTTCCCGTTGAGGTCGGCCAGGGTCCTGATCGAGTCGTTCTCCTCCTTGACCATCACCGTCTGGCCGTCGATCACGTAGGGCCCGGCGAAGTCGACCTGGGCCTTGCGGGCGTCGTTGATCGTGTACGTGGCCACCACGATGTCGACCTCGCCCGTCTGGATGACGGCCTCCCTGACGGCGCTGACCGCCTCCTTGAACTCGATCTTGTCATCGATGTCCTCGACGTCCCCGCCGAAGATGCCGACGGCGACCAGCTTGGCGATCTCGATGTCGAAGCCCTCGAGGTCACCGGTGGTTGGGTTCCGCAGCCCCGAGCCCAGCTGGTTGAACTTGGTCCCCACCACGATGCGGCCCCGGTCCTGGAGGGCCGCCATCGTCGTCCCCTCGTCGAACTCCGGCGCCTCCGTCTCCGTGCCGGCCCCGGTCGTGTCGGTCGTGGCGTCGTCGTCGTCATCGCCGCAGGCCGAGGCCACCAGCGCCGTCGCCAACAGCAGTGGCAGCAGCCACCGTCGTCGCATCATCCCTGCCTCCTTTGGTCGCATGTCTCCCTCGCTTTCAGTGGGCCAGGATCTTCGACAGGAAGTCCCTGGCCCGGTCCGACTCCGGCTCGGAGAAGAACCGCTCCGGCGGCGCCACCTCCACCACCCGGCCCTCGTCCATGAACACCACCCGGCGGGCCGCCGAGCGGGCGAAGCCCATCTCGTGGGTGACCACGATCATGGTCGTCCCCTCGGAGGCGAGCTTCACCATGACATCCAGCACCTCCTTGATCATCTCGGGGTCGAGCGCCGACGTCGGCTCGTCGAAGAGCATCAGCTTGGGCTCCATGGCCAGCGCCCGGGCGATGGCGGCCCGCTGCTGCTGGCCACCGGACAGCTCGGCCGGGAAGCGTTCGGCCTTGTCGGCGATGCCCACCCGCTCCAGCAGCTCCATCGCCCGCTGGCGCGCCTCGGCCCGGGACAGCTTGCGGACCTTCCGCGGCCCCAGCGTCACGTTCTGGAGCACCGACTTGTGGGCGAACAGGTTGAACGACTGGAAGACCATGCCGATGTCGGCCCGCAGCCGGGCCAGGGCCCGGCCCTCCTCGGGCAGGGGCACCCCGTCGATGGTGATGGTGCCGGAGTCGACGGGCTCCAGCCGGTTGATGCACCGGCACAGCGTCGACTTCCCCGAGCCGGACGGGCCGATGACGACCACCACCTCGCCGGCGTCGACCGTCAGGCTCACGTCACGCAGCGCCCGCACGTCGCCGAACGACTTGCTTACCTGGTCGATCACGACGAGGGGCGTGGTGGTCACCGGCGGCGAGGGTACCCCCCGACCGCCCCGGACGCGGGGACACCCGCGATCACGACTTGAACAGGAAGTCCGCCTCCTCGTCGTCGACCAGCAGGCGAAGCTCGTCGGCGAGGACGTCGTGGGCGGTGAGGTGGGGGTCGTCGTCGGCGATGGCGAACGCCACCCGGCGGGCCTCCCGCACCAGGTCCTTGTCCCGCCGCAGCGACGCCAGGCGAAGGTCGCTCCGCCCCTTCTGGCGGGTGCCCAGGATGGTGCCCTCCCCCCGCAGGTCGAGGTCGACCTCGGCCAGCTCGAAGCCGTCGGTGGTCCGCACCATGGCGGCCAGGCGCTCCTCGGCCTCGGCCGTGGTGGCCTCGCCGAGCAGGAAGCACCACGACGGCGCCCGGCCCCGGCCCACCCGCCCCCGGAGCTGGTGGAGCTGGGCCATGCCGAAGCGGTCGGCGTCCTCCACCACCATCACGGTGGCGTTGGGGACGTCGACGCCCACCTCCACCACGGTGGTGGCGACGAGCACGTCGACGTCGCCCCGGCGGAACGCCTCCATGGCCGCCTCCTTGTCGGCCGCCGGCATCTGCCCGTGGAGCAGCCCGAGGCGCAGGTCCGGGAACACCTCGGCCCGCAGGCGCTCGTGCTCCTCGGCGGCCGACCGGGCCTGGACGCGCTCGGACTCCTCCACCAGCGGGCACACCACGAACGCCTGGTGGCCGGCCGCCACCTCGTCGCGCACCTTCGCCCAGGCCGCCGCCTCCTCCACCGGCCCCCTGGCCCACACGGTGCGCACCGGCGTGCGACCGGGCGGCAGCTCGTCGAGCACGGTGAGGTCGAGGTCGCCGTACACGAGCATGGCCGCCGTGCGGGGGATGGGCGTGGCCGTCATGACCAGCACGTCGGGGTCGCTCCCCTTGCCCCGCAGCGCCGCCCGCTGCTCCACGCCGAAGCGGTGCTGCTCGTCGATCACCACCACCCCCAGGCGGGCGAACTCGACGTGCTCGGTGAGCAGGGCGTGGGTCCCGACGAGGACGTCGACCTGTCCGGCCCGCAGGGCGTCGGCCAGCTTGGCCCGGCGCGACGCCGGGGTGCGATTGGTGAGCAGCTCGACCCGCAGGGCCCGGTCGCCGGTGAGCGTGCCCGGGTCGGGCACCTCGAGGCCGGCCAGCAGGGAGCGCACGCCCACGAAGTGCTGCTCGGCCAGCACCTCGGTGGGCGCCATGAA
>JBOGHR010000045.1:0-6380 GCA_050744905.1 Acidimicrobiales bacterium | reverse complement strand
ACGCCGACCCGGCCGCCTCCGCCGTCGCGCCCGTCGCCCCGCCCACGGCCTCCTCGGAGGTCGCGCCGGCCACGCCGGCCGTGGCATCGGCCCCGGCGCCGGCGCCCGCCGGCATCGACCTGGTCGGTCGGTCGTCGTCCGCCTCGGGCGACAGCCCGCTGCCCGGCCTCACCCTGGTGGCCGGGCTCGTCCTGGTCCTCCTGGGGCTGGCGGCGTTCGTGAGGAGCGGTGGGGGGCGCGGCGTCCTCGACGGCGACGGCGCCTTCACCCCCGCCGCGTAGCAGGACAGGGCAGTCCGCGGCCGAATCGGGCCCCGCGCTGGGCGGTGGACGGACGGCCTCGGGCGCACCATCGCACGCACGGGCAGGGACGGTCGGGGGCCCGTCCCCTGCCTGCGGGCGGTGGTGCTCCGGTGAGCAGGGACGGCGCCGCCCGAGGGCGGCGGCGCCCCCGGTTGGTCAGCAGGCGGTCGGTTCCGGGGGGGATCTGGGGAGGCTCGGCGTGCCGAGCCGGTGTCGCCCCCTGGTAGTTGATGGCTGTTGCAGGCCCACGATCACCCGCGAGAAACGGAGCCCTTCGACCTCATGCCCCCCCTCGGAACGACCAGCGCACTGCGGACGGTGAGGACGCCGGTCGCCCTCGCCGCCCTCCTGGCGCTCATCGCCGCCCTCCTGGCGAGCCCCCCGGCCGGCGCCGTCGTCGGCCAGGTGCGGGCGGCGCCGGACTACCCGCTGCACCCGACGGCCAACCCGGGGCTGGCCCGGCTGAAGGCGGGCCCCGGCTTCGCCGTCAATCCCGCCAACCCCAACCACATCGTGGAGACCCACCAGGAGCTGGTGAACGAGACCTGCGAGTTCAACGTCAGCTTCGACCGGGGGGCCAACTGGTCGGGTGGCGTGCTCACCGCACCCGCGGGGTACCCGACCGATCCCGTGCGCTACGGGCCGTGCCCGGTCATCGCCCACGGCGCCGGCAACATCGGCCAGAGCTCGGTGGCCTTCGGCACCGGCGACAACGTCTACGTGTCGTGGACGTCGGCGCAGGATCCCCTCAACGGCGGCCACAGCGTGGTGCTCTCCCGCTCCACCGACGGCGGCCAGACGTTCGCCCCGGCGGTGGTCATCCCCGGCCTGGAGGGCGGCGCCAGCCCGGCCCCCGACTTCTTCCGTCCCGAGATCGCTGTCGAGGCGCGCGGGGCGTCCACCGACCGCATCTACGTCGCCACCCGCGACGCCCGCACGAGCCGGACGCTCGTGGTCCGCTCGGACGACTCCGGTGCCACCTGGACGACGCCCGTCGAGGCGTCCGAGACCGCCGCCGCCCAGCCCGTCTTCGACGGGTCCGGCAACGTCACCGCCGCCGGCAACGCCTTCCGACGGACGTCCGAGGTCACGGGGCCGGTGCTCGGCCCTGCTCCGGCCGGCGGGGGCGAGCGGCCGGTCTACCTGGCCTGGACGGCCCGGCGCGACTCGCCGCCGTCGGGCCCCAACCCGCCGCCCTGCCCCCCGGCGACCGCCGGGGCCAGCTACTGCGAGGGATCGGGGGAGATCGCGGCCAACGGCTACCTCGTCGTGGCCAAGTCGACCGACGGCGGCGCCAGCTGGGCCCTCACGCGTGCCGTGAACGTGCAGGGGTTCCGCACGCCCACCGGCAACCCGGCCGGCGGCTTCGCCGGCTCCGCCTATCCGCGCATCGCCGCCGGGCCCGAGGGCAACGTCTACATCACCTTCACCCAGGGCCCCGGCGTGGGCCGCTCGGACAACTGCGGCACCGGCCCCTTCCCGGCCGGCGCGCCCGGCGCGGGAGCGACCAACCCGTGCCCCGTCTACGACGCCGAGGGCTACAACGCCGCCGGCAACTTCCGCAAGGCCGACCACTTCATCAACTGGGACTCCGACCAGTGGTTCATCCGCTCCACCGACGGCGGGGCCACCTGGCGTGACCTCCAGAAGCTGAACGACCCCAAGCAGGCCGGGCTGGTGGTCCCCGAGGTCACCCAGACCCGCCACGCCCAGCCCTTCGTGGCCGCCGACGGCCGCGTCGACATCGTCTGGGAGGACCGCCGCCACTGGTACATCGACCCGTCGTTCCGCAGGTCGGCCACCACGCCGGGCGGGACGGGCGAGTTCGCCGAGGCGACGAACCTGGCCAACTACCCGTGCGTGCACACCCACGCGGCGTGCGACGAGGCCCGCCTCGGCGACACCTATTACCGGTGGTCGACCGACGGGGGGGCGACCTTCGGTCCCAACCGGCGGGTCAACGACCGGTCGCACAACAACGACGTCGGCTCCGACTACCGGTTCAGCGTCTACTGGGACTACGGGCCCGCCGCCGTCCCCCTCGGCAACGACGAGCTGCTGGTGGCCGACATGGACGCCCGCCTCGGCAACTTCCAGACCGACAGCCTGGACATCTTCCTGCGCCGGGTGAACCTCAACGCCGGCGCCGGGGCCATCCCCGTCGACAACCTGGCCACCGGGAACGCCCCCGACTTCAGCGTGGCGTTCTCCAAGCGGGCCTACCCCGGCGGGTCCGAGGCCACCCTGGCGGGCACCTTCGCCAACGGCCCCATGACCAAGGTCGTCATCGTCAACGAGAACGACCCGGCGGCCGCCCTGCTGGGCGGCGTCCTGGCCCGGGCCAACCTGGGCCCCGTGCTCGCCTCGCCGGCCGGCGGGCTGCCCGCCGCGGTGAAGGCGGAGGTCACCCGCATGGACCCGATCGCCGCCTACGTCGTCGGCGGCACCGACGCGCTGTCGACCCAGGTCATCAACGACCTGGCCGCCGCCGGCGTGCCGAGCGTCGAGATCCGCCGCATCGTGGGGAACTCGCCGGCCGAGATGGCGGCCAACGTCGCCCGGGCGGTCGACCGCCGGTCGGAGGCGGAGCGGGCGGCCAACCCGACGGTGCCGTCCTTCGACGCCGCCGTCATCGTCAACCCCACCAGCGCGTCGGCCGCGGCCGCGTCCGCGCTGGCCGCCAGCCGGCGCCTGCCGGTGCTCTTCGTCGACCAGGACGGCGTCCCGGCGGCGACGACGGCGGCGCTCCAGGACCTTCGCATCCCGAAGACGCTGGTGGTCGGGTCGACCGGCGTCGTCAGCGCCGGCGTGGAGGCGCAGCTCCCCAACCCGACCCGGGTGGGCGGCACCGACCAGTTCGCCGTCTCCCGGTCGCTGGTCGGGGAGTCCCTGGCCTGGGGCCTTCCCAAGAACATGGTGTACGTGGCCGACGGGAACGAGCCCATGCAGGCGGCGCTGATGGGCGCCGCCGTGGCCCGCCTCGGCGGCCTCCTCGTCCTCACCCCCGGGGGCGCCGCCGCCGCCGCCGAGGCGATCGTCGACGCCGCCGGGCTGCGGCCCCACGTCGACCGGCTGGTCGCCTCCGACCTCACCGGCACCCCGGTCGTCGGGCTGGACCCCGGCGACGTGGTCGCGGGCCCCGGCGCCGGCGTCGGCTACCGCATGGTGGCCCGCGACGGCGGCATCTTCGCCTTCGGCCAGGCCGGGTTCTTCGGGTCCACGGGGAACATGCGGTTGAACCAGCCGGTGGTCGGGATGGCCGAGACGCCCTCGGGCAACGGCTACTGGCTGGTCGCCTCCGACGGCGGCAACTTCGCCTTCGGCGACGCCGGGTTCTTCGGCTCCACCGGGAACATCCGGCTCAACCGTCCCGTCGTCGGCATGGCGGCCACGCCCTCGGGCAACGGCTACTGGCTCGCCGCCTCCGACGGCGGCATCTTCGCCTTCGGCGACGCCGGGTTCTTCGGCTCCACCGGGAACATCCGGCTCAACCAGCCGGTGGTGGGCATGGACTCGACCGCCGGCGGCAACGGCTACTGGCTCGCCGCCTCCGACGGCGGAATCTTCGCCTTCGGCGACGCCGGGTTCTTCGGCTCCACCGGGAACATCCGCCTCAACCAGCCGGTGGTGGGCATGGACTCGACCCCGTCGGGCCAGGGGTACTGGCTGGCGGCCTCCGACGGCGGCATCTTCGCCTTCGGCGACGCCGGGTTCTTCGGGTCCACCGGGAACATCCGCCTCAACCAGCCCGTGGTCGGCATCGCCGCCCGGGGGTAGCCATGGCGCGGAGCAGTGACGGGAAGGGGCCCTTCGGGGCCCCTTCCCGCGTGGTGGGCGGCCGGGGGGCGGCGGGCGGGGGACCGGGCCGGCGGCTGAGGCGTCGGTCGTGGTGAGGCGGGGGGCGGAGATCGTGGCGGCCACCGGGCCGGCAACCTCCACCGCGGCGGCGGGAGCGGCGGCCGGCACCGTCGCCGCCCCCCGGCCCCGGCGCCCGCTGCTCACCAGGCGGGCCGTCGTGGCCATCGCCGTGTTCGTGGCCGTGCTCGCCGTCTTCCTCACCCAGACGCGCCTGCCGGCGACGCTGCTCAAGTTGGACACCGCCGACCGCGCCCAGACGGCCCGGGGGCGGCTGGCGTTCAACCAGGTGATCGACCCCGACACGCTGCCGCCGGCGCTGGACTGGGTCGCCTACGGGGCCAACCTGTGGGACGGGAACGCCGTGGGCATGTTCTTCGCCATGCTGCTCGGCGGCGCCGCCATGGGATTCGCCGGCTCCCTGGGGCGGGTGCGCCGGCTCCTCGACCGCCGGGGGCCCATGGGCGCCGGGGTGGGCGGAGCGCTCGGCATGCCGTTGATGATGTGCTCGGCCTGCTCCACGCCGGTGTCGCTCGGCTTCTACCGCAGCGGGGCGACGGTGGAGACCTCCCTCGGGGTGATCATCGGCTCGGCGCTGTTCAACCCGCTCGGCCTCATCGCCATGTTCGCCGTGCTGCCCGCCGAGATGGGCCTCGCCCGGGTGGCGTTCGGCGTGGTCCTGCTCTTCGTCGTCGCCCCCCTGCTGGCCAGGATCCACCGCCGCCGGCCGGGCGCCGCCGAGCCGGCCGACTGCGAGGTGACCCCCCTGCGGCTGGAGGCCGGCGTCGGCGGCGGCGACGAGGGCTGGGGGGCGGCGCTCGTCCATGGCCTGCGGGACTGGGTGCGCAACAGCGTCGACGTCACCTGGCGCCTGGCGCCGGTGATGCTGGCGGCGACCATGATCGTGGGGCTGGTGTTCAGCGTGGCGCCTCCCCAGACCTTCTCCGACCGCATCGGCACGGGGGTGGCCGCCCTGGTGGTGGCGGCCGGCGTGGGCGCCCTGCTCCAGACGCCGGCGCTGTTCGAGGTCCCCTTGACCCTCGGGCTGCTGTACCTGGGCCTGGCCGTGGGGCCGGCCACCGCCCTGCTGGTGACGGCGCCGTCCGCCGGGTTGATCACCCTGGCCCTGGCCCGCCGGGACCTGGGCTGGCGCACCCTCGCCCTGCTGCTGGGGGCCACCTTCGCCGGCGGCGTGGTGGCCGGCGCCGTGGTGGGCGCCCTGTCGTGAGCGTCGACCGGCGGGCGGAGACGGGCGGGGAAGGCGGGCCCGCCGACGACCGGGCGGCCCGGCCCCCGGGGCCGCCCGACCGGGGGTCCACCACCCGGCCCGTCCCGGGAGGTACAACGACGCCATGGATGACCAGGAGCTGTTGGCACGGGTGCGTGCCTTGCGGGCCGAGGGCTGCACGCCCAAGCAGGTCGCCGCCGCCCTCGGCGTCTCGTCGGCGGAGGCGAGTCGCCTCGTGCGCCAAGTGGCCGGTGAGGACGCCTCCCACGCCCCGGAGCCGGAGGTCGTGGGTTGCTGGGTGAGCCCGGGCTGGAGGGAGGGGCTCGATGCGCCGGCGGCCTGGCCGGACACGGACGTGCCGGATGGGATCGGCCACGGGATCGTCACCGTGCTGGTGGCGCGGCGGCACCGGCGCAGCAGGGTCTCCGTCGCCGGCTACCTGGTGGACGTCTACTGCCTCGGGGTCAAGGACGCGCTCGGCCCCAAGGTGATGGACGATGCCGAGCTGCGCGCCTACGTGCGTACCTACTTCTCCGTCTACCAGGCACCTCCGGTCGAGGCGCCGATCGAGATGGCCCGGGAGCTGGTGCGGGGTGCCGTCTCCTACTCCAGGGGTCTTGGCTTCGAACCCCACCCCGACTTCGAGCGCACCGCCGGCCACCTCGGGGAGCGGGGCCCGACCGGCGCGGTCCGCTTCGGCCGGCACGGCAAGCCGTACTTCGTCGCAGGCGCCCGGGACGACGCCCGGCACGTCCTGCGCACCTTGGATCGCGCCGTCGGGCAGGGGAACTTCCACTACCTCGTGGCGATCTAGTGGCTGCAACAGGGAGCCTTTGCGTGGTGATGCGCTACGAACGACGCAAAGGTTTCCGGGCCTCCCGCCATGAATGTGGGTCGGATCAGGGAACCCCCGTTCGTTCATGGGGGAGGACGTGGTCGATGGGGCCCAGGGTCAGCATGATGAGGCCGAGGGCGGCCCGGGCGGAGTGGAAGCC
>JBOGHR010000044.1:0-2547 GCA_050744905.1 Acidimicrobiales bacterium | reverse complement strand
CCCACAAGGTGCCCTCTGGTCGTTGGTCGGGCGGCAGCTGGGCCACCACCTGGTCGACCAAAGCGACGAACTCGGCGGCCCGGGCCACTCGGGAGTGGAAGCTGATGGTCCTGCGCAGGCCGTAGGTGCGCATGGCCTTCACCAGGGCGATGGCGGCCAGCACCATGTTGGGGTCCGCTGCAGATCCGGCCTCGGCCAGCAACTCGAGGTAGTCGTCGGCTCGCACCCCCACGATCGCCACCTGGTAGTCCGCGAGCAGGTCGCCCGCGATGGCCGAGCCGAGGCCCAGCCGGTAGAAGACGGGGCCGAAGGTCTCCTGGTCGTCCATGGTGACGAACTCGGCCGATGTCGCCGGGTTGTGGCCCTGGCGGCGCGTCAACCGCCTGGGCGTGGCGGTCATGAACAGCCGTCGCCGGGCCCGGATGGCGCCGGCGTCGAGTACGAGGCGGAACGGCCCGCCGTCGGGGCCGGCGCAGAGGTGGGCCTCGTCGGCGACGACGAGGTCGACGAACGGCGGGCCCCGACCGAACGCGGCGGCGAGCACGGGGGCCGACTGGTAGGTGGCGAAGACCACTCTCGCCGCCTCGCCCCGGGCCCGCAGGAACCGTGCGACCACGCCGGGATCAGTCGTCACCGGCACCCTCAGGTCACGGGGCCGCCGCACGGGGAGGTCCTCGCGGACGCTCGCGTCGGAGCACACGGCCAGGACGTCGAGGCGGGTTCCGGCATGAGCGGTCCACTCCCGCAGGGTCTGGGCCACCAGGCCGAGACTGGGCAGGACTACCAGGATCAGCCTGGCCCCGAGCTCCTCGGCCGCCCACAGCCCGACCAGGGTCTTGCCCGTGCCGCAGGCCATGTGCACCTGGCCACGGGAGGAGGAGGCGAAGCCGGCCACCACCTCGGCCACGGCCTCGTCCTGGTGCGGGCGGCGGCTGCGCACGCCTCCTACCCGGCCCGGCGCTGGGCTGCGCCGCGAGCCGCAGCGGCGGCAGCGAACACGTCGACCAGCCCGTCCGGACGGGCTCGCCTGACGAGCGACCATCGTCCGGGAGCAAGCCTCTCAGCGGCCTTGACGGCAAGGTCGGCGTGGTGGGCCGGCAGGCGGCCGACCTGGGCGAAGCGCTCCCCTATCGCGGCGTGCTCCAGCCGCTCCAGGAACTCGCTCACCGCCTCAAGGTCGGCTTGAGTCGGTGCTCTCATCGAGGGCGTCTCTTCCGCAAGGGTGACGGCCAGGCCACCGCGTCGCAGGCGACGGCGCTCGCGCTCGGTGAGACCACCCCAGACGCCCTCCTCCCCCGAGGTCAACGCCCACTCCAGGCACGCCTCGCGAACCGAGCACGTGCCGCACACCGACTTGGCGGGGCCCGCCTCGTCTTCGCTGGTCGGGAAGAAGATGTCCGGGTCCAGCCCGCGACACGCGGCCAGACGCCGCCATACCCTGGGGTCGGCGGCATTCGTCATCGCGTCCTGCTCCGCCCTCGAGGTCATCCCGATCAGTATCCCGAGCGAGTGCGACAGTCCCCGACCGGGCAACCCTTGGCTCGCGGACGGGGCGCGCCAGTCATCCGACAGTCCAGTACTGGTCCGGGTCGACGGTGATGGACCAGCCATCCGTGGCGACCGCTCGGCGAGCGCCAGGGGTCAGGGGCGTGCCCTCCTCGAAACGCGGCGATGCGGTGGTACGGACCAAGGCACTCCACGGTCTCACCCACCGCGAGGTCGCAGCGCGCTTGCGGGTGATGGTCGGCGTCACCGGTCACCAACGACCGGGCCGCCATCGGCGCCGTCCAATGGGACCATCGCCCGCTGCCCGACGTGGGGGCCGGCGGTGAAGACGAGGTACAGGTCGTCGCGGCTGAACCCGTCGGTGCGGCCGCCGGCGGCGTGGTCGGCAGGTGAACCCGACGGCGGGAGTTCCCAGACGACGTCGAGACCGCGGAGGCCGTCGTTGACCTCATAGGACCCATAGACGCGGCCCACGGTGCCGGCGGGAACGCCGGCGTATGGCGCGGTCGCCCGGTAGCGCCGCCCGAGCAGTGCCTCCGCCTCCTCCTGCGTGAAATGGGTCCGGTGGTTCACGGGCCGACCTGGACGATTAGCGCGTCGAGTTCGTCGAACAGGAGTTCCCCGCCGTTGGGCGGGTTCTCGTCCTCCATTGACTCCTCGACTGAGGAGAGCAGACGTCGAGCCTCACCGAGGGTTTCGACGACTTCTTGGTGGTTCACGGCGCCACCTGCTGTGGGGTCACGCCTTCTCCGGCCGACGCGAGCCCGTCGGTCTCCCCGCCTGGGTGCTCATAACGCGGCCAACCACACTGGTGGCACAGCGAGACGACCGGGCCGAAGCCGCCCTCCGTCACACGCAAGCTGTCCCGCAGAACCGGAAAGAGCCGAGGGTGGGAGCTGCAGAGAAGAAGGAACGGTAACCAGTCAGGCGGTCGCGGTGGGTAGCCAGGCGCCAGTCGGGGTGTAGAGGTCCTTGAGGTGTTGATGGATCGCCTGGGCCTGTTTGCGGTTGGTGGAGATGTAGCTGCGGATTGCGGCGAAG
>JBOGHR010000043.1:0-4000 GCA_050744905.1 Acidimicrobiales bacterium | reverse complement strand
GGGCCGGACGGGCGGGGCGCGGCGCGCACCTTCGTGGTGTGGCTGGCGGCCGGCGACGTGCTGGCGCCCGACTGCCTCTACGAGGTGGCCACCGTGGCGGCGCGCGACCCGCTGGTGGACGTCGTGTACTGGGACGACGACCTGCTCCGGGGGGCCCGGGGCCGCCACGACCCCCGGTTCCGCCCGTCGTGGTCACCCGAGATGCTCCTGGGCGCCAACCTCGTGGGCTCGTCGTTCGCCATGAGGCTGTCCCGCTTCCTGGCCGTCGGCGGGGTGCGGGCCGACACCGAGGAGTCGGCGTGGTGGGACCTGCTGCTTCGGGCCGGCCTGACGGCCGAGACGGCCGTGCGCGTCCCCCGGGTCCTGGCCCACCTGCTCCGCCGCCGGGAGGACGTGACGCCCACCGCGGCGCGGGTCGTCTCCGAGCGCCTGGCGGCGCTGGGGGTGCCGGCCCGGGCCGAGCCCGCCGATCGCGGAGTGCGGCTGCGCTGGGAGCTGGACCGCTGGCCCCGGGCGGCGATCGTCATCCCCACCCGCCACAACCGGCCGCTCCTGCGGCGCTGCCTGTCGAGCATCGCCACCACCGACTACCCCGACGTCGAGGTCGTCATCGTCGACAACGGGCCCCGAACGCCCGAGAACGAGGCGTGGTACGAGTCGTCGTTCCCCGGCCTCGACCTGCGGGTGGAGTGGTGGGAGGCGCCGTTCAACTACTCGGCGGTCAACAACCGGGGCGCCCGCCTGGCCACCGGCGAGGTCCTCGTGTTCCTCAACGACGACACCGAGGCGCTCGACCCGGGGTGGCTGCGCGAGCTGGTGGGCTGGGCCCAGCACCCGGGCGTGGGCGCCGTCGGGCTCCAGCTCCTCGGCACCGACGGGCGGCTCCAGTTCGCCGGCACCATCCTCGGCCTCGGCGGCTTCGCCGACCACGTGTTCCAGGGCATGGAGCCCGGCTCGGAGACGCTGCTCGGGCCCACCGGGTGGTACCGCAACGTGCTGGCCGTCACCGGCGCCTGCCTGGCCGTGCGCCGGGAGTCGTTCGAGTCCGTCGGCGGCTTCGACGAGCGGTTCGTGCTGTGCGGCAGCGACGTCACCCTCTGCCTCGACCTGCGGCTGGCCGGCCGGCGCAACGTGTGCAGCCCCTTCGCGCCGCTGCGCCACCTGGAGTCGGCCACCCGGGGCGAGGGCGTCCCCAAGGACGACTTCTTCATGAGCTACTGGCGCTACCAGGCCTGGCTCTTCGGCGGCGACCCCTACTTCTCGCCCAACCTGTCGCTCACCCACCGCCAGCCGGCCCTGCGGTCGAGGGGCGACAGGACGGCGCCGCAGCTCATCGCCGGGGTGCTGGAGCGCACCTTCGAGGTCTTCCGCCAGCAGAGCGACGCCCAGGAGGCGACGCAGTACGCCCGGGACTGCCGGGCCGGCGAGCGCGACGTGGCCGCCAACCGGGCCCTGCACGCCGCCAACCGGGCGCCGTTCGAGCCGGAGACGGTGAACTGGTTCGTCCCCGAGCTGGACAGCCCGTTCTACGGGGGCATCAACACCGCCTTCCGCATCGCCGACCACCTGGCCCGCAACCACGGCGTGGTGAACCGCTTCGTGGTGTGGGGCCGCGGGCCCGAGCGCTTCGTCCGCTCGGCCATCGCGGCGGCGTTCCCGGCCATCGCCGACAGCCCCATCGTCTTCCACGACGTCTGGCTGCCGGAGGCCTTCGAGCGGGTCCCCCCGGCCGACGTGTCGATCTCGACGCTGTGGCTGACCGCCTACCAGCTCTCCCGCTTCCAGGGGACGCGGCGGAAGTTCTACCTCATCCAGGACTTCGAGCCCCTCTTCTACCCGGCGGGGACGATGTACGCCCTGGCCGAGGAGAGCTACCGGCTGGGCCTGTACGGGCTGTGCAACACCGAGGTGCTCCAGCGGGTGTACGAGACGGAGTACGGCGGGGTGGGGCAGCACTTCGTGCCGGCCGTGGACCGCACCGTCTTCCACGCCGACGACCGCCCCGAGCCGGACGGGGACCGTCCCGTCACCGTGTTCGTGTACGCCCGGGCCGGCCACTGGCGCAACTGCTGGGAGCTGGCCTCCGTCGCCCTCCAGGAGCTCAAGGAGCGCCTGGGCGACCGGGTGCGGATCGTGGCCGCCGGCTCCTGGGCCCAGCCGGGCGGGCGCGATCTCGACGGGGTGGTCAGCCACCTCGGCCTGCTCGACTACCGGGCCACCGGCCCGTTCTACCGGACCTGCGACGTCGGCCTGGCGCTCACGGTGTCCAAGCACCCGTCGTACCTGCCGCTGGAGCTCATGGCCTGCGGCGTGCCGGTGGTGGCCTTCGACAGCCCCAGCTTCGGCTGGCTGCTGCGGGACGAGGAGAACGCCCTGCTCGTCGAGCAGACCGTCGACGGCGTGGCCGACGGCCTCGAGCGCCTCGTGGTCGACGTCGAGCTGCGCCGGCGCCTGGCCCGCCAGGGCCTGGCCGACGTCAACGCCTACCACGCCAGCTGGGACAAGGCCCTGGCCGGCGTCTACCGCTTCCTGTGCGACCCCGAGGGCGTCGGCTGAGCGCTACCTCTCGATGGGGGCCCGCACCAGGTTGCCCCACTCGGTCCACGAGCCGTCGTAGTTCCGCACCGTGGGGTAGCCGAGGAGGTGGTGCAGGACGAACCAGGTGTGGCTGGAGCGCTCGCCGATGCGGCAGTACACGATGACGTCGTCGTCGGGCGCCAGCCCCTGCTCGTCGGCGTAGATGGCCCGCAGCTCGTCGGGGGACCTGAAGGTGCCGTCGTCGTTGGCGGCCCGCTTCCACGGCACGCTGGCGGCGCCCGGGATGTGGCCGCCCCGCAGCGCCCCCTCCTGGGGGTAGTCGGGCATGTGCAGCAGCTCGCCGGAGTACTCGCCCGGCGAGCGGACGTCGACCAGGTGGCCGCGGGCGGTCACGTGGGCCATGACGTCGTCGCGGAAGGCGCGGATGGGCGGGTCCTTGCGCTCGACCACCGGGTAGTCGGTGGGCGGCCGGGACGGGACGTCGGTGGTGAGGGGCCGGCCCTCCTCGACCCACTTCATGCGGCCGCCGTCGAGGAGTCGCGCGTCGGGGTGCTCGAAGAGGGTGAAGACCCACAGGGCGTAGGCGGCCCACCAGTTGAAGTTGTCGCCGTAGAACACCACGGTGGAGTCCCGGGCGATCCCGTGCCTCGACATGAGCGCCGCGAAGCGCTCGCCGTCCACGTAGTCGCGGGTGACCGGGTCGTTGAGGTCGAGGTGCCAGTCGACCTTCACGGCGCCGGGGACGTGGCCGGTGTCGTAGAGGAGCACGTCCTCGTCGGACTCGACGACGACCACGTCGGGATGGTCCAGGTGCTCGGCCAGCCAGGCGGTGGTCACGAGCATCTCGGGGCGGGCGTACTGCTGCAGCTCGGGGGACGGGTCCGGGGGCACGGGCACGATGTCACTCTCCTCGCTCGGTCGACAGTGCGCACGTTACGACGATCAGGCGCGATCATGGGGCGGTGACGACGACGGCCGCCCCCGAGCGCCTCCAGCGCATCGTCGACCTCTTCGCCGGCGCGCCCAAGGAGCTGCGGGTGCAGGCCCTGCTCGACTACTCCCGCCGCCTCCCGCCCCTACCGCCCCACCTGGCCGGCAACCGCCAGGCCATGGAGCAGGTACCGGAGTGCCAGACGCCGTTCTTCCTGGCCACCGCCGTGGGCGACGACGGCCGGGTCAGGCTGTGGTTCGACGTGCCGGCCGAGGCGCCCACCACCCGCGGCTTCGCCGGCATCCTGGCCGGCGGCCTCGACGGCGCCACCGCCGAGGAGGTCCTGGCCACGCCCAACGACTTCTACACCCGGATGGGGCTGGCCGAGGTCATCTCGTCGCTGCGCCTGCGGGGCATGGCCGCCATCCAGGCCCGCCTCAAGCGCCAGGTGCGCGACCAGGTCGTGGCGGATGCCGGCGCCGGGCCGGCGCCGCCGCCCCCGCCCGGCTGAGCGCCTCCGCCCCCCCGGAC
>JBOGHR010000042.1:0-1798 GCA_050744905.1 Acidimicrobiales bacterium | reverse complement strand
CCCCGAGCTGGGCCGGCGCGCACGGGGCGCCCCGCGGCGTGCGCCCCGGCCTGGCCGTGCAGCGGCGCAGGTGGGTGGCCGACTGGACCGCCTCGATCACCAGCCGGGCGGTCCTCGCCGACGACAGGGGGCCGAGGTACAGGCACCCGTCGCCGGGCCGGGGATCGCGCACCACCGACAGCCGGGGGAAGCGCTCGTCCAGCGTCAGCTTGACGTAGGCGTAGCGCTTCCAGTCCTTGCCCCGGCGGTTGAAGCGGGGTCGCAGGTCGGCGATGAGGCGGACCTCCAGCACCGACGCCTCCAGGTCGCCGCGGCACACCACGTGGTCGACGGCGGCCGTCTCCCGCAGGAGCTGGCCCACCTTCCGCCGCCCGTCGCCCGAGAAGTACGACCGCACCCGCCGCCGGAGGTCGACGGCCTTGCCCACGTAGAGCACCCGGCCGCCGGCGTCCCGGAACAGGTAGACGCCCGGGGCGCGGGGCAGGCCGGCCACCAGCCCCAGCTTCGCCACCATGGGGTGGCCCCGGACGGTGGGCAGCTCCAGCAGGTCGTCGAGGGCGAGGACGCCCAGGCGGCCGGCCCGCTCCAGCAGGCAGTGGAGAACCTCCCCGGTGGCCAGGGCGTCGTCCAGGGCCCGGTGGGTGGGCTGGTGGCCGACGCGGAGGTGCCGGGCCAGGGTGGACAACCGGCAGTTGGGCACCTCGTCGCCGACCAGGCGCCGGGCCAGCGCGCAGGTGTCGACCCACCGGTTGGCGAGCCGCTCCCGCCCGCCGGCGGCCAGGGCGGCGTTGAGGAACGCCAGGTCGAAGCGCACGTTGTGGCCGACGATCACCGCGTCGCCCAGGAACTCGAGGAACGACGGCAGCACGGAGTCGATCCGGGGGGCGTCGGCGACCATGGCCGTGGTGATCCCGGTCAGGTAGGTGATCTCGGGCGGGATGCCCTGCCCGGGGTCGACCAGGGTCTGGAACCTGCCCAGGCTCTCGCCCCCCCGCAGCTTGACCGCCCCCACCTCGGTGATGGCGGCCCGGCCCGGCGCGCAGCCGGTGGTCTCCAGGTCCAGCACCACGAAGGTGACGTCGTACAGCGGCGTGCCCAGGTCGTCGAACGAGCGCTGCCAGGCGGCCACGGGCCGCCACGGTAGGCGAACACCCGTTCGGGTACAAGGACGTGTGTTCGACCCGCCCGCCGCTAGGCTGCTCCGGTGCCCGCCGCCACCCGCCGCTACCGCTGCAACGCCTGCGGGAACCTGACCCGCTTCGACGTCACCCTGACCCGCCGCTCCCGGCGGTTCCACCACTACACCGTGGGCGGCGAGCTGGCCGTGGAGGACGAGGAGGTGCTGTCCGAGGTGGTCGAGGAGGTTTCGTGCCGGTGGTGCGGGAACGGCCGGGCGGTGGAGGAGCTGGTCGACCAGGAACTGGGGTGACCGCCACCGGCCCCTCGGACGGACTCCTCCGCCCCGCCCTCCAGCTGGCGGTGGACGTGGCCCGGGCCGGGGCGGCGACGGTGCCGCCGGTGGAGCCTCCCCGGGCGCTGCGGCCCTTCGTGCGCTTCGCCCGCCTGCCCGACTCCGCCCTGGGCGCCGTGCGGCGGGCGCTCGACGAGGATGCGGCGTTCCGCGCCCGGGTCGAGGCGGTGGCCGACGAGTCGGAGCTGGGCCGGGCGGCCTGGTTGTTCGTGGCCCGCCCCGAGGGCTGGGAGGAGGAGCTGGTCGGCCTGGCCGGCGAGGCGCAGCGTCGGGCCGAGGCCGAGCGCGAGGAGCGCGAGGAGCGCAGCGCCCGCCGCCGCCTCACGG
>JBOGHR010000041.1:0-5719 GCA_050744905.1 Acidimicrobiales bacterium | reverse complement strand
GCGCGGACCTGGCCCCGGGCGGAGCCGCCGTCCCAGCGCAGCTCGGCGTCGGCCGGCGGGGTGACGTCCCGCCGGACGTAGGCCAGCGCCAGCGCCGGCGCCCCGTCCCCCCCGGCGGCCACCGAGGTGAGGGCGCCCACCTCCTTGCCGTCGACGACCAGCGAGGCGCCGGGCGGCGGGACGGGCCCCCCGGCCGCCTCGATCACCACGCCCCGCAGGTGGCGGGGGACGTGGCCGCCGCGCGAGTCGATGCGGGCCACCAGCTCCTGGCCCGTGTAGCAGCCCTTGGTGAAGCTGACCGCCCGGCCCACGATCCCGGCCTCGGCGGGGATGGTCCGCTCGGTCAGCTCCGAGCCCATGGCCGGGATGCCGGCCGCCACCCGGAGCCGGTCCCACGCCTCCAGCCCGCACGAGCGCACGCCGGGCGGGGGGACGGGGGCCACGCCCAGCACGTCCACGCCGGGGAAGCCGGGCCAGTCGGCGTCCACCGCGATGCCGCCCGAGGCGTCACCCGCCCACGAGTGCACCTCCGGGCCGCGCAGGGCGAGGCAGCGCCAGGCCAGGGGCTCGACGTCGGCCTTGACGCGGATCTTGAACCGCCGGAGGCGGGCCATCACCGCCTCGCCGTAGCCGGCGTCCACGTCGAGGACCACCTCGTCGGCCGCCGTGCGGGTCACCCGGACGAAGGCGTCGACCTTGCCCTGGGGCTGAAGGACGAGCGAGTCGGCGGCCGCCCCGACGGCCAGGGCGGCCACGTCCTGGCTGAGCTGGCCCTGGAGCCAGGACACGGCGCCGGGGCCCGACACCCGCACGAAGTCCCGGGGGAGCTCCACGGCGCCGGCCGCGGTGCGGAGGCACGCGAACTCGTCCTCTACGCCCACGCCGCCCATTGTGGCCCAGTCCTCCGCAACACGAGCGCGCCCCGGCGAGGGACAATCGAGCCATGACCTCCGACGCGCCGCTCACCGGCAAGCTCCTGGTGGCCACGCCCGTGCTGGGCGACCCCAACTTCGACCGCACGGTGGTGCTGGTCCTGGAGCACGCCGAGGAGGGCGCCATCGGCCTGGTCCTCAACCGCCCGAGCGAGACCGAGGTGGGCGAGCCCCTGCCCGAGTGGGGCGAGCTCACCGCCTCGCCGTCGGTGATCTTCGTGGGCGGCCCCGTCGAGCAGAAGGCGGTCATCGGGCTGGCCCGCCGGGGCGTGCCGGTGGCCGACGACCGCTGGCGACCGGTGGTGGGCGCGGTGGGCATCGTGGACCTGGGGCGGGGCCCCTACGAGCTGCTGGCCGCCGTCGAGGACCTCCGCCTGTTCGCCGGCTACGCCGGCTGGGGCGCCCGCCAGCTGGAGGCCGAGATCGCGTCGGGGGCGTGGTGGGTGGTCGACGCGTCGCCCGACGACGCCTGCAGCCGCCATCCCGAGCGCCTGTGGACCGCCGTTCTGCGCCGCCAGCGCTCCCGGCTCGCCATGTACGCCAACTTCCCGGTGGACCCCTCGGTCAACTGACGCCGGGGCGGGCGGGGGCGGCGGCCCGGCGGGCGGCGGTCATGCGCCGGGCGGCGGGCACGGCGGCCAGGAGGGCGGCCGCCTTGTTGCGGCACTCCAGGTCCTCCAGGGCGGGGTCGCTGTCGGCCACGATGCCCGCCCCCGCCTGCACCGCGGCCCGGCCGTCGGGGCCCACCAGCATGGTGCGGATGGCGATGGCCGTGTCGAGGTTGCCGGAGAAGTCGAAGTAGCCGACCACCCCGGCGTAGGGGCCCCGCTTGGTGGTCTCCAGCTCGTCGATGATCTCCATGGCCCGGACCTTGGGCGCCCCCGACACCGTGCCCGCCGGGAACGTGGCCCGCAGCACGTCCACCGGCCCGGCCCCCTCCACCACCGTGGCCGACACCTGCGAGGTGAGGTGCATGACGTGGCTGTACCGCTCCAGGGTCAGCAGCTCGTCGACCGCCTCGGTGCCGAAGCGGGCCACCCGGCCCACGTCGTTGCGGGCCAGGTCGACCAGCATCACGTGCTCGGCCAGCTCCTTGGGGTGCTCGCGCAGCTCGGCGGCCAGGCGCCGGTCCTCGTCGTCGCTGCGGCCCCGGCGGCGGGTGCCGGCGATGGGGCGGGACACCACCCGGTCGCCGCGGAGCTGCACCATGGGCTCGGGCGACGACCCCACCACCGTGATGCGGGGGTGGCGGATGAAGTACATGTAGGGCGACGGGTTGACCTGGCGCAGGGCCCGGTAGACGTCGAAGGGGTCGGCGTCGAGGTCGAGGTCGAAGCGCACGGACAGCACGACCTGGAAGATGTCGCCGTCGAGGATGCGCTCCTTGGCCGCCGCCACCGCCGCCGCGTACACCTCGGGGGCGACGGTGCGGCGCACGTCGGGCGGCGGCTCGTCCCGCTCGGGGGGCTCGACCACCGGCTCGTCGAGGGGGCGGGCGCCGTCGGCGGCCAGGCGGTCGAGGCGGGCCACGGTGGCGTCGTAGAGGTCGTCGAGCTGGTGGCGGCCGGCGCCGGGGGGGACGACGGCGTTGGCCACCAGGGTGACCCGCTGGCGCCAGTGGTCGTAGGCGGCGATCTCCCCCACCACCGACAGCACGGCGTCGGGGTGGCCCTGGTCGTCGGGGGGAGGCGCCGGCAGGCGCTCCACCTCGCGCACCACGTCGTAGCCCAGGTAGCCCACCACGCCGCCGTGCAGGGGGGGCAGCTCGGGCACGGCCGGCGAGCGGTAGGCCCGCAGCAGGCCGTCCACGGCGGCCAGCACGCCCCGGTCGAGGGGCACGCCGGGGGGCAGGCGGCCCTCCACCTCGATGCGGCCGCCGCGCGCCACCAGGGTGGCGGACGGGTTGCAGCCCACGAACGACCACCGGCTCCACCGCTCCCCGTGCTCCACCGACTCGAAGACGAAGCCGGGCTCGTCGCCCACCAGCCGCAGGAAGCCGGCCACCGGCGTGGTCAGGTCGCCCAGGATCTCCCGCCACACCGGCACGACGGCGGCCGTGCGGGCGAGGGTGCGGAAGACGTCCCTACTGGGCTGGAGCACCGAAGGTGCGGAAGAAGCAGGAGAACTGTCCGGTGTGGCAGGCGCCCCGGCCGGCCTGGTCGACGACGAACAGCAGGGTGTCGCCGTCGCAGTCGTAGGACGCCTCCACCAGCGTCTGCACGTCGCCCGAGGTGTCTCCCTTGGCCCACCGCTCGCTCCGCGACCGGCTCCAGTAGACCATCCGCCCGGTCTCCAGGGTCTCCCGCAGCGTCTCCTGGTTCATCCAGGCCAGCATGAGCACCTTCCCCGTCGCCTTGTCCTGGGCGATGGCCGGCACCAGCCCCCGGGAGTCGTACCGCACCTGGTCCAGCCCGGCGATGGTCACGCCCCCCACCCCGGCCCGCCGCAGCACGATCGCCTCGCCGAGCACGCTCCGGTCGCGGCGGCGACCCTCACAGGTACAGCCCCGTGGCGTCCTCGTTGCGGTCGGAGGCCACGGCGTGGATGTCGCGCTCGCGCAGGATGAGGTACTCCTCGTTGCGGACCTCGACCTCGAAGCGGTCCTCGGGGTTGAACAGCACCCAGTCGGCCGGCCGCACGCTGCGCACGTGGGGGCCCACGGCCACCACCTCGGCCCAGGTCAGGCGCTTGCCCACCTGGGCGGTGGCGGGGATGAGGATGCCCGCCCGCGACCGGCGCTCCCCCTCCGCCTGGGGAAGCTGCACGAGCAGGCGGTCCGCCATCATCGTGATGGGGTGCTTGGCGTCGCGCTCGGCCACGGCCCCAACCGTAGAGCCTCAGAACCATTACCCGAAGCGATGTAACTTGACGATTGGGTACGCCGTGCTACGGTGGCGTCGTGGCCGACGACCGGGACGAGCCCAACGGGGACCAGCGCAACGGGGACGAGCGCAGCGGCGGCGCGGGGGCGGCCGGCGGGGGGATGACGATCGACGAGCTGGCCCGGCGGGCCGGCGTCACCACCCGGACCATCCGCAACCACCAGACGCTGGGGATCCTCCCGCCCCCCCGGCTGGTCGGGCGGGTCGGGTACTACGACGAGGGCCACCTGGGCCGGCTGCGCCTCATCGCCCAGCTCCAGGAGCAGGGGTACTCCCTGGCCGGGATCGCCGGCCTGCTGGAGGCCTGGGAACGGGGCCGCAGCCTGGCCGACGTCTTGGGCTTCGAGCAGGCCCTCACCGCGCCGTGGACCGACGAGGAGCCCCAGGTCGTGTCGCCCGCCTACCTGTTCGAGCTGTTCCCCGAGAGCGCCACCCGCCCCGACCTCGTCCTGCGGTCGGTCGAGCTGGGCCTGCTGGAGCCCGAGGGGCCCGCCGTCCGCCTCCCCAGCCCCCGCCTGGTCCACGCCGGCGCCGAGCTGGTGGCGGTGGGAATCCCGCTGGCCGCCGCCCTCGACGAGATGGCCGCCCTGCGCGAGGACCTCGACCGGGTGGCGACCCGCCTGGTGCAGCTGTTCGAGGACCACATCTGGGAGCCGTTCGCCGCCGCCGGCATGCCGGCCGAGGAGCTGCCCCGGGTCACCGACGCCCTCAACCGCATCCGCCCCCTGGCGGCGCAGACGGTGCTCGCCGTGCTGGCCCGGGCCATGGAGCAGCGGGTGGCGGCGTCCACCGCCATGACCACCACGAGGGCGGCCGTCGACGCGGCCGCCCGGGAGGGAGCCAACCCATGATCGCCGCCGCCGGATGGGGGACGGACTGGCCGTACGTGGCCGCCCCGTTCGTGTTCTACTCCTTCACCGTCTTCTGGCTGCTCGTCATGGGCGAGCACGGCGACGAGCGCAACGTCGTGCGCGCCTTCTTCAAGCGCATCTCCTACTCCCTGGAGCGCCTCACCGGGTACCCGGGATGGTGCATGGCGGGCGTGCTGAGCGGGCTGCTGGTGCTGGCCGTGGCCGTCATGGGCCTGTACTGGGACGTGGCCTGGCACGTCGACTTCGGGCGGGACGAGCAGCTGTTCACGCCCAGCCACACCATGATCCTGCTGGGCCTGGGCGGCATGGTCTACGCGGCGGTCATCGCCGTCATCTTCGCCACCAACGACGGGGCCGACGTCGGGTTCCGCTTCTCCGGCCTGCGCATCCCCCGCTCGGCGCTGATGTTCGCCGTGCTCGGGGTGGGCGGCGTGGCCGCCTTCCCCCTCGACGAGCTGTGGCACCGGGCCTACGGCATCGACGTCACCCTGTGGAGCCCGAGCCACCTCCAGCTGGTCGCCGGCGGCTCGCTCGGGCCCATCGCCCTGCTGCTGATGGTCCTGGAGGGCCGGCGCCGGGCGGAGCCCACCGCCCTGGGCCACGTCATCCACGCCACCACGGCGGGCGCCGTGCTGGTCGGGCTGTCGACCTTCCAGGGCGAGTTCGACTTCGGCGTGCCGCAGTTCCAGGCGCTGTACCTGCCGGTGCTGTTCGCCCTGGCCATGGGCTTCGGGCTGGTGCTGACCCGCCTGGCCATGGGGCCGGGGGGCGCCCTGGCCGCCGTCACCGCCTACCTGGTGCTGCGGGGCGCCATCGGCCTGCTGGTGGCCGGCACCCTCAACCACACCTTCCCCCGCTTCCCGCTGTACCTGGGCGCCGCCCTGGCCGTGGAGGCGGCCGCCCTCGTGGTGGGCACCCGGCGCACGCTGCGCTTCGGGCTGGCCGCCGGGGCGGCGGCCGGCACCGTGGGCCTGGCCCTGGAGATGGCGTGGGTGGACGCCTCGGGGTGGTTCGAGATCGAGCCGTCGCGCCT
>JBOGHR010000040.1:0-1950 GCA_050744905.1 Acidimicrobiales bacterium | reverse complement strand
CCCGACGGCGTCACCGCGGCGCTCGACCTGGTGGGCGGCGAGGCGCTGGTGGCGTCGACCGCGGTGCTGGCCGACGGCGGGCGGCTGGCGTCGGTCACCGACGCGGCGCGCGTGCGCGAGCTGGGAGGGACGTACTGGTTCGTGCGCCCCGACGCCGACGGCCTGGCCACCCTGGGGCGGCTGGTGGAGGAGGGCCGCCTGGGCGTCCACGTCGAGCGCACGTTCCCGCTCGAGGAGGCAGCCGACGCCCACCGGCTCCTCGAGGGTGGCCACATGCGGGGCAAGCTGGCGCTGGCCATCGCCTGAAGTGGCCCAGCCCGTGCGGCGCCCGGCGCTCGACGTGTCCGGCGTCCGGTCAGGGCGCATCGTCCACCGGCACGCCGCCCCGTAGCGCTCCAGTCGCCACAGGAGGCGCACCCACGGCCCGAGGTACGCCGGGCGAGGTCGCGAGCCCAGACGCCGGCGCCGACAAGGGGCACGTGCTTCCCGAACCCCCGCATCGGCGGCGTTGGCGAACGGGGGGCGTGCCAGCTCCCGCCACCTGCTTCGGGTGCGGGCGTCGTCAGCCGCGCACCCGAGGCGGGTCGATCAGGCATCGGCGCTGAGGGGCACCTCGTAGCCTCGGAACCGTGCGGATCGTGTCCCTGCTCCCATCGGCCACCGAGATCCTCTTCGCCCTCGGTCGAGGCGAGGAGGTGGTGGGCGTGACCTTCGAGTGCGACCATCCTCCCGAGGCCCGCTCCCGCCGCATCGTGTCGACGTCGTCGCTGCCGGAGGGCCTCGCGCCCTGCGAGATCGACGCCCTCGTCCGGGAGCGCCTCGCCCGAGGAGAGGACCTCTACCACCTCGACGCCGGCGCCCTCGCCGGCCTCGACCCCGACCTCATCGTGACCCAGGACCTCTGCGCGGTGTGTGCCGTCGACGTGGCAGAGGTCGAGGACGCCCTGATCCACCTCGGCTGCAAGGCGCGTGTGCTCACCCTCGATCCGATGCGCCTCGACGAGGTGATCGCCTCGCTGGAGGCGGTAGGCGCGGCGACGGGTAGTGAGGCAGCCGCCGCCGAGCTGATGTCGTCCCTACGAGCCCGGCTCGGCACTCTGGCCGCCCGGCTCGAGGGTGCTCGAACCCGCCCCGCCCTGGTACTCGAGTGGACCGACCCCCCGTTCAGCGCCGGTCACTGGGTGCCCGACATGGTCGTGGCGGCCGGCGGCGCGGACGTTCTCGGCCGAGCCGGAGAGCGCTCCGAGGCGGTGGCCTGGGACCGGGTGCGTACCTCCGGCGCCGAGGTGGTCATCGTGGCCCCGTGCGGCTACCGGCTCGACGGCGCCTTCAGCCTCACCGAGCAGCTCGTGGGCACCGGCGAGCTGCCGCCGGGAGCCGAGGTATGGGCCGTTGACGCCGATGCGTACATGGTGCGCCCGGGGCCTCGCGTCGTGGAGGGTTGCGAGATGCTCGCCTCCGTGCTGCACCCGGACCGCTGCGGGGAGCCCGACCTCGCCATGGCCCGTCAGCTCGCCTGAGA
The DNA here is from genome assembly GCA_050744905.1 of Acidimicrobiales bacterium. Lineage (GTDB taxonomy): Bacteria > Actinomycetota > Acidimicrobiia > Acidimicrobiales > DATLFN01. Next base: position 428 of record JBOGHR010000040.1, on the reverse strand, counting down.
TCCAGGTGGCCCGCTTCTCGGGAGGCCCCGGGGCCTCCCGATGTGTGGTGGAGGAGGCAACGGCCGCTCGACGAGGCCCGTCGCCAACCGACGCAGCCGCGCACACGGCACCGCTCAGGCGGCGTCGGCGCCCCCGGGGATGGCGGGCGGCTCGCCGGGCGACGGGTCCTCCACATCGGCGCCCGACGCGGGGACGTCGGGCGGAGCCTGCGAGCCGGGCAGCAGCGGGGGCCCGGCGTCGTGGCCGGGGAGGGGTCCGGTGCCGGACGGGTTCTCGAGCACGGGATCGGGCATGGGAGCATCCTCCTTCTGGGCCGGCTCGCGTCCTACCCCGACGACGGCGTCGGCCCACCCCGACGCCACCGCGCCGCCCACGGGGCCGGGGTCGGCGGCGTCCGCCGCCGCGGCCGGCTCCGGCTCGTCGCCCT
>JBOGHR010000039.1:0-3656 GCA_050744905.1 Acidimicrobiales bacterium | reverse complement strand
CGGCGCGAGCTCCGCTCGCCCGCCGGAGCACGATCCAGCTCGACCCAACGGAGTGAGCGAAGCGAACCAACGAGGTCGAAGCGCTAGCCTCGTCAGCAGGCCGCGGCTAGGTGACGACCTACGGCGGGGCGGCTCGTCCCGGCGGCGTCGACGGCATCCGCCGCGCCGACCCCGACCACGACCACGACCGAAAGAGGAACCCGACTTGGTGCTCGCCAACGCCCGGCGCGGTGCGGCCGTACGCCTCCTCGCCGCCCTGGCCGCCATGGCCCTGGTCGCCGCCGCCTGCGGCGACGACTCGTCCGATCCGGGGACGACGGGGGGCGACGAAGGGGGCCGGGCCACGCTGCGCATCGCCTACGTGCCCGCCACCACCGCCCTCGCCCTCCACGTGGCCGACCAGCAGGGCTTCTTCGACGAGCACGACCTGGACGTCACCCTGACCGAGGCGGCGAACATCTCCGACATCCCCGCCACCCTCGGCCGCCAGTTCGACCTGTCCATGGGCACGGCCACCGACCTCATACGAGCCGGCGCCGCCGGGATCGACGTCGTGCAGGTGGCGGGCAACACGGTGAGCACCGAGGAGAACCCCTTCGTGCGGGTCATCACCCGCCCCGACTCGGGGATCACCGACGTGGCCGGGCTGAAGGACAAGACCGTCGCCAGCCCCACCCTGAGCGGCGTCATCCACGTGGCCGTGCTGTTCTGGGCCAAGCAGCAGGGCGTGGACCCGGCGTCGATCAAGGGGGTGCAGGTGCCGCCCCCCAACCTGGCCGACCAGCTCACCGGCCGCCGTGTCCACGCCGTGGAGGCGCTGGAGCCCTTCGCCACGCAGCTCGTCAACGCCGGCAACGTGTCGCTGGGCGACCCCTTCTCGGTGATCGCCGACCCCCTGGCCACCAACTTCATCATCGCCCAGGGGAGCTGGGCCGAGGCCAGTGGCGCCGTGGTGGACCGGTTCGTGGCCGCCATGGAGCAGGCCGTCGACTTCATCGGCTCCAGCCCCGACGAGGCCCGGGCGATCCTGCGCGGCTACACCGGCCTCCCCGAGGCGGTGGCCTCGTCGGTGGCGCTGCCCGAGTTCGACGTGGAGGTGCGCGTCGACGACCTCGGCAGGTGGATCGAGGTCCTGCGGGAGGTCGACCAGTTCGACGGCGAGGTCGAGCCCGAGGACCTCGTCGTGAAGTAGCGGCGATGGAGCCCGCGCCACGACGGGACCGGGCCCTTCCCACGGTGACCGGCCCACGGGCCGGCAGAGAGGGTGGCCAGCGCGGCGGTGACCAGCCGGCGCCCGGCGACGGGTGCCCGTGCCTGGAGTGCTGCTGCCGGGTGGAGCTGGACTCCAGCGACGGCCGCATGTGCGTCATCGAGAAGGCCGAGTTCGAGGTGGCGACCGGCGAGCTCGTGGCCATCCTCGGCCGTTCCGGCACCGGCAAGACCACGCTGCTGCGCGTCCTCGGCGGCCTGGTGGAGCCGGCTCCCGGCTCCCGGGTGGCCTTCCGGGGCCAACCGGTGGACGGCCCGCCCGAGGGCGTGGTCTTCGTGTTCCAGAACTACGCGGCCTCCCTGCTGCCGTGGCGGACCATCGAGCGCAACGTCGCCCTCGGCGTGGAGGGCCGGATGCCGAAGCCGGAGGTGGCCGAGCGCGTCCGTTGGGCGCTCGACATGGTCGGTCTGGCGGCCCGGGCGCGCGACTACCCGTGGCGGATGTCCGGGGGGATGCAGCAGCGGGTGCAGCTGGCCCGGGCCCTGGCCATGCGTCCCCAGGGGATGCTCATGGACGAGCCGTTCGGCTCGCTCGACGCCATGACGCGGGCGTCGCTGCAGGACGAGCTCCAGCGGGCCCACCGGGCCACGGGGGCGACGGTGGTCTTCGTCACCCACGACATCGAGGAGGCGGTGTACCTGAGCGACCGCATCCTGGTGCTCGAGGGCACCCCGGCCACCATCGGCCACGAGATCGCCGTCGGCCTCCCCCGGCCCCGCCACCAGGTCGCCACCCGGGAGGACCCGTTGTTCCTGAAGCTGCGCCGCCAGGTCTACGACCTCATGATGGACGACTGAGGAGGCGCCACCATGCGCAGGCTCGACGTGGTGGGGCTGCTCACCGCCGGCGCCGTCGTCGGCACCTGGGAGCTGCTGGTGCGCTCGGGAGCCGTCGAGTTCCAGTACCTGCCCTCCCCGCTGGCCATCGCCGGGGGCGTCCGGGCCGCGGCCGCCTCCGGCGACCTGGCCCGGGACACGCTCCACACCCTCAGCGTGGCGGTGCCGGGCTGGTCGGCCGCGGCGGCGCTGGGCGTGGCCGGCGGCGTCGCCCTGGGGCTGTCGGAGCGGGCCTGGCGGTGGTCGATGGCCAGCATCGAGGTCATCCGGGCGGTGCCGCCCATCACCCTGGTGCCACTGGCCCTGCTGCTGTTCGGGTTCTCCCGGCGCATGGAGCTGATCATCGTGGTCTTCGCCGGGGTGTGGCCGGTGCTCATCAACACCATCGCCGGCGTGCGGGCGGTTCCCGTCGAGCTGCACGACGTGGCCCGCACGCTGCGCTTCTCGCGCCGGCGGACGGTGGCCCGCATCGTGGTCCCGGCGGCGATGCCCCAGGTCGTCGTCGGGCTGCGGCTGGCGCTCTCCCTGGCGTTGGTGCTGGCCATCGTGGCCGAGATGATCGGGAACCCGGCGGGACTGGGCAACGCCCTCATCCGCGCCCAGCAGGCCCTCCAGCCAGAGCTGATGTTCGCCTACGTCGTGGCCATCGGGCTGCTGGGCGTCGCCCTCAACGGCGCCTTCCGCCTCGTCGTCGCTCGGGTCGTGCCGACGCCCGGAGGCCACGAGGAGCCGGTGTGACGCGGACCGCCTTCCCTCCCGTGCGCGGGCTGGTGCCCCTGGCCGCCGCCCTCGGGGCGTGGGAGGTGGTGGGCGACCCCGGATCCCCGTTCTTCCCGCCGCCGTCGCGCTGGGCCGGCGCCGTCCGGGAGCTGTGGACCGACGGGGTGCTCGTCCCGGCCACCGCCGACACGCTCACCACGCTGCTGCTCGCCCTGGGCGCGGCCACCGCCGCCGGCGTGGGCCTCGGGCTGGTGATGGGTGCGTGGGCGGTGGCCGACCGCTCCCTCGGCCCCACCCTGGAGTTCCTCCGGGTCATGCCGCCGGCGGCCATGGTGCCGATCGCCACCCTGCTGGTCGGCTACAACGAACGAATGAAGGTGACCGTCGTCGCCATCCCCGCCACCTGGGCCCTGCTCTACAACACCCGGGCGGGGGTGCGTGCGCTCGACCCCACCCTGGGCGACGTCGCCCGGTCCCTGCGGTTGAGCCCGCTGGCCCGGTTGGTCAGGATCACCATCCCCGCACTGCTCCCGCCCATCTTCGTCGGCATCAGGGTGGCCGCCCCCGTGGCCCTGGTGATCACCCTGCTGGTGGAGGTGGTGACCCAGCTCGAGGGCCTGGGGGCGCTGATCGGAAGCGCCCAGCGCAGCTTCCAGGCGGCCCGGGTGTACGGCCTGATCCTGGTGGCCGGGCTGCTCAGCCTGGTGGTCAACGGGGTGGTGTCGGGGCTGGAGGCCCACCTGTTCCGGCACCGGCCCCCGCGCTGAGCGCCGGCGACGGCAGGTCTCCTCCCGGGGACCGGAGGCGGGCCGCATCGCCTACGCCGGCGT
>JBOGHR010000038.1:0-4551 GCA_050744905.1 Acidimicrobiales bacterium | reverse complement strand
GACACCGGGACCGCCGGGGCGGTGGGGGCGGCGGCGGGCGCCGGGTCCCGAAGGTCGACGACGCGTGACGCCGGGCCCTCCACCCCCAGGTGGGGCAGCCACTCCAGCCACGGTGGCAGGTACCAGTTGCGCCGGCCCAGCAGCTTCATGCTGGCGGGCACCAGGACCGACCGAACCAGGGTGGCGTCGATGAGCACGGCCACCGCCAGGCCGAAGCCCATCTGCTGGAACGCCACCATGCGGCCGGCCGCGAACCCGCCGAACACGGCGACCATGATGAGGGCGGCGCCGGTGATGATCCCGGCCGTGGTGCGCAGCCCGTAGGCGACCGACTCGGCGTTGTCGCCGGTGAGGTCGAAGTGCTCCCGGATCCGCGACAGCAGGAACACGTGGTAGTCCATCGACAGGCCGAAGAGCACCGAGAACAGGAACAGCGGCAGCCACGCCTCGATGACCTCGACCTGCTGGAACCCCAGTAGGCCGGCGCCGACGCCCTTCTGGCTCACCAGCACGATGAGGCCGTAGGCGGCGCCGACCGACAGCAGGTTCATCACGACGGCCTTGGCCGGCACCACGATCGACCGGAAGGCGACGGTGAGCAGGACGAAGGACAGCCCGAGGACGAACACGAACACGATGGGCAGGTAGCGGTCGGCCACGTCGAAGAAGTCGCTGTTGAACGCCGTCTCGCCGCCCACCAGCGCCCGGGCCGGGCCGCCGTCGGGGAAGGCGGCGGGAACGTGGCGCTCGCGCACGCGCTCCACGGCGTCCACCGCCGCCTTGCTGGCAGGGTCGGCGTTGACCGGCACCGACAGCAGCGTCAGGTCGCCCGCCGCGTTCTCCTCCAGGCGCACCGGCCCGAACAGCCCGTCGCCCTCCAGGGCCGCCTCCAGGTGGCGGATGCCGTCCTCCACCGCCGCCGAGCCCACGTCGCCGTCGACCACGATCTCCACCGGCGAGCCCAGGCCGCCCGAGAACTCGGCGGCCAGCACGTCGAAGGCCTGCTTGGACGGCAGCTCGTCGGGGATGGTGCTGACGCCGGAGAACCCGGTGCGCATGTCGAGGGCCGACGACGCGGCGGCCAGCAGGATGCCGACGCCCACCACCAGGCTCACCACCGGCCGGCCCATGACGGTGCGGGTCACCCGGTTCCAGAACCCGCCGGTGTCGCTCGCGGGCCCGGCCCGGCGGCGGTGGACCCGGAGGGCGTTCACCCGGTCGCCGAGCAGGCCGAGCACGGCCGGCAGCAGCGTGAGCGAGGCCGCCACCGCCACGACCACGACGAAGATGGCGCCCGCCCCCAGGCTCTTGAAGATGGAGTTGGGGATGATGACCATGCCCAGCAGGGCCAGCACCACGGTCATCCCGCTGAAGAACACCGCCCGGCTGGCGGTGGCGCCGGTGGCCTCGATGGCGTCGAGCTTGTCGCGCCCGCGCCCGCGCTCCTCGCGGTAGCGGGAGACGATGAACAGGGAGTAGTCGATGCCGACGGCCAGCCCCATCATCGAGATCATGTTGGTCACGAAGAACGAGAACTGGGCGGCCTGGCCGACCACCGCCACCACGCCGACGGCGACGGCGATCGAGGCGATGCCGACCACGATGGGGACCAGCCCGGCGACCACCGCCCCGAACACGGCGACGAGGATGAACAGGGCGGCCACCACGCCGACCGACTCGCCCTTGCGCAGGTCCTCCTCGGCCACGGTGTTGAAGTCGTCGCCCACCGCCCCGACCCCGAACACCCGGGCCGTGAAGCCCTCGCCGGCGGTGGCGTCGAGCACCGCGCCCAGGTCGTCGATCTTGTCGGGGGCGTCCTCCGGCTCGCCGGCCAGCACGGTGGGGACCAGCGTGGTCCGCCGGTCGTCGGACACCAGCCCCGGGTCGTCGGTGTCGTAGAAGGTCGTGACCGACTCGACCACCGCCGGGCCGAGCCCGGCCAGGCGGCGGCGGAGGTCCTCGACGTGCCGGCGGTAGGCGGGGTCGTCGACGGTCGAGCGCTCGGACGACACGATGACGATCTCGGTGTCGCGCTCGGGCCCGGTCAGGCGCTCCTCGAGCAGCCGGGCCGCCCGGGTCGCCTCCGGGTCGTTGGTCATGGTCACGCCGGTGGTGGTGGCGTCGGCCAGGAGGGCGGAGCTGGCCGTCCCGGCGGCCAGCACGACCACGACCCAGGCGGCCACCGTGCGCCACGGGTGCCGGCTGCTGACCCGGGCCAGCGACTGCGGGGAGAGCCGCATGCCGTCTCCTCTCGTCGGTCCCGGCGACGCGCCGGACGGGTCGGCTGTTACCGGTGTTAAGTAGCAGGTGGGCGCGCCCCGTTCAAGAGGCCGTCGCCCCGCCGCCCGCCGGGCGCTCGCTACCCTCGGGCGGGATGGACGCGGGCGCCCGGGAGCGGGCCGTCGTCGAGCAGGTGCCCAAGGGGCTGCTCGTGGGCGGCGAGGAGCGCGAGGCGGCGGGCGGGCGCCGCTTCGCCGTCGACGACCCCGCCACCGCCCGGGCGCTGTGCGAGGTGGCCGACGGGGGGCCGGCAGACGCCGTCGCCGCCCTCGACGCCGCCGCCGGGGCCCAGGAGGCGTGGGGCCGGACCCCGCCCCGGGAGCGCAGCGACGTCCTGCTCCGGGGATGGCAGCTGCTGGCCGAGCGGGAGGAGGACCTGGCCCTGCTCATGACCCTGGAGATGGGCAAGCCGCTGGCCGAGTCGCGCGCCGAGGTGGCCTACGCCGGCCGGTTCCTGCGGTGGTTCTCCGAGGAGGCGGTGCGCATCGACGGCGGCTACGCGGTGGCGCCCGAGGGCTGGGGCCGCATCGTGACCATGCGCCAGCCGGTCGGGCCGTGCCTGCTGGTGACCCCGTGGAACTTCCCCCTGGCCATGGCCGCCCGCAAGGTCGCCCCCGCCGTCGCCGCCGGCTGCACCATGGTGGCCAAGCCGGCCGAGCAGACGCCGCTGTCCACCCTCGCCCTGGCCGGCCTGCTGGCCGAGGCCGGCCTGCCGCCGGGGGTCCTCAACGTGGTGACGACCTCGTCGCCGGCCGAGGTGGTGGCGCCGCTGCTCGCCGACCGGCGCCTCCGCAAGCTCTCCTTCACCGGCTCGACCGAGACGGGCCGGCTGCTCATGGCCCAGGCCGCGCCCGGCCTGCTGCGGCTGTCGTTCGAGCTGGGCGGCAACGCCGCGTTCCTGGTTTTCGACGACGCCGACCTCGACGCCGCGGTGGACGCCGCAGTGCTCGCCAAGATGCGCAACACCGGCGAGGCGTGCACGGCGGCCAACCGGTTCCTCGCCGGCGCGGCGGTGGCGGAGGGCTTCGCCGCCCGGCTGGCCGAGCGCATGGGGGCGCTCAAGGTGGGCCGCGGCACCGACGAGGGCGTCCAGGTCGGCCCCCTCATCGACGCCGACCAGGGCGCCAAGGTGGCCGGCCTGGTCGACGAGGCGGTGGCGGCCGGCGCGCGCGTGCTGGTGGGCGGGAGCCGGGTCGAGGGCCCCGGTTGGTTCTACCGGCCCACCGTCCTGGCCGACGTGCCGCCGGCGTCCCGGGTGCTGCGGGAGGAGATCTTCGGGCCGGTGGCGCCCGTGGGCCGCTTCGCCACCGAGGACGAGGCGGTGGCGGCGGCCAACGACACGCCCCTCGGCCTGGTGTCGTACGTGTTCACCCGGGACCTCGACCGGGCCGTGCGGGTGGCCGAGCGGCTGGAGACGGGCATGGTGGGGGTCAACCTGGGCCTGGTCTCCGACCCGGCGGCGCCGTTCGGCGGGGTCAAGCAGTCGGGGTTCGGGCGGGAGGGCGGCCGGGAGGGCATCCTGGAGTTCCTGTCCACCAAGTACGTCGGGCTGCGGGCGTGACGCCCGCCGGCGCCGTGGGCGCCCTCAGTCCGGCAGCTCCTCGCCGGCGTAGCTGCGGTAAGTGTCGAAGCGGCTCTTGACGCCCATGGGCGTGGTCACGAAGACGTCGGCCAGCTCCTCCCACGTGTGGCCCTTGTCGCGCGCCTGGCCGACCAGGACCCGCAGCAGCGTCTCGTAGTAGGCGCCGGCGGCCACCGCGGTGGCGATGCGGGGCAGTACGGGGGTGGTGGGGTCGGTCGCCTGGTCGAGGAGGTGGGCCAGCTGGTCGACCACCTCACGCGCGGGGTTCTCGTTCATGGCGGCGATGCTAGGGGTGCCACAATGGCCCATGACCAGCGACGGTCGCGAGCTGCTGGGCCTGGCGCTGGCCCTCGAGGACGAGGGCGCCGACGACGAGCAGGTGGTCGACGCCCTAGTCGAGGGGTCGGGGTGCAGCCCCACGGCGCTGATGGCCGCCTACGCCTTCGCCCTGTCGCTGGCCCGGGACCTGCCCTACGACACGAGCAACGAGCGCACCCTCGGCCTGGTCACACGCGCCCTCCAACGGGCGGTGCGCCTGAGCGGCCTTCGCCAGGCGGCCGACGGCACCCCGGGGCTGCTCCGCCACATCGAGGAGGTGGCTGGGCAGGCGGCCGTGCGCCCGGACGCCGTGGCGTCCCGGGCCGCCGAGGTCGACGCCGACCTGGTCGGCCTGTGGCCCGACCCCGGCC
>JBOGHR010000037.1:0-3017 GCA_050744905.1 Acidimicrobiales bacterium | reverse complement strand
GCCTCCGCCCGCGCGCCCCTCGGCCGTCGTCGGCATGGCCGGACCGAGGTCGGGCGGGGCCGCCGGGGCGGCGTCGCGCCGGCGGGCGCCGACGGGGCGATCCAGCCTGAACAGGGCGGGCATGCCGTCGTGGTGGGCCACGGGCGACGACAGGTTCCCGGCCACGAACCGGGCTCGGATGGCGGCCAGGGTGACGGGGTCGGGGACGTGCTTCTGGTTGAAGTAGTGCTCCTGGTAGATGAGCTCCTCGGCCGCCCCGAGGTCCGACAGGGCGGTGGCCATGTCCTCGGTCATGGCCCCGTTGCCGCACAGGTAGAAGCGGGTGCCCTCCAGGGTGGCCAGCAGGGGCGGGACGGACTCGGTGACCCGGCCCCGCAGGCCGGTCCAGGTGACCGGGGGCCGGGACAGCGAGATCCGGTACGAGAAGCGCGACGACCGGCGGGCCAGGGCGTCCAGCTCGTCGGTGAGGCAGACGTCCTCCTCCAGGCGCAGGCCCCAGTAGAGGGTGATGCGCCGGGGGAAGCCGGTGTCGAGCAGGTACGACGCCAGGGCGTGGAACGGCCCGACGCCGACGCCGGTGGCCAGCAGCACGAGGTCGCGGTCGACCTCGCGGGGGACCATCGAGCGCCCGGTGGGACCCCGGAAGGTGAGCACCTCGCCGGGGCGGAGCGAGCCGAGGTAGCGGGAGACGGGCCCGTCGGGCACCACCCTCACCAGCAGCTCGAAGCGGCCGTCGCCGCCGGGCGGGGAGAAGATGCAGTAGGGGCTGCGGGCGTACCCGACGCCCTCGACGTGGTGCTCGACGCCCACGAACTGGCCGGGCAGGTGCTCGAACGTCCCGCCGTCGGCCACCTCGAACGCGATGCGCACCGTCCCCGTGGGGGTGAGCGGGGTGACGGAGACGACCTCGGCCCTGCGGTCGTAGCGGCTCTTGCCGCTCCAGCCGCCGGCCACGGTGGCGGCGGCCGCCTCCTCGGGGCTGAGTCGGCCGGGAAGGGTGCCCATCGGCCACACGGCGCTGTCTGCCTCCTCGGAGCGGTCGCCCTGTCCCCCTCGATCCTACCGGCCGCCCTCGGGCGCACCCGGCCGGTCGGTCATGCCGCCCGGCGGCTGCCGGTGCGCCACTCCCAGGCGTCGACGACCGTCGCCGTGCGTACGAACACGTCGACGCCGCCGGCGAACAGCCACAGCGTGCCCCTCGTGCGACGCGCCGAGACCAGGGTGGCGTCGTCGATGCGCGAGCCGTCGGCCAGCGAGATGCCCACCTGGCGGCCCTCGAGGGTGCGGAGATGGGAGATCCGTCGAGGTGTCATCGGGCCCTCCTCGTCGCAGCGGCGCCGTCGCCGGATCGAGACGTGGACGGGCGCCGGTGATACGCGCCCCGGCCGGGAGCCTTCGGTTGCGAGCCGATCCTTCACGGACCCACACCGCCCGTGGCGGGGCGGCCGGCGAACGACGAGGCGATCCTCGTCACAGCGGCGCCGGCGCGTAGACGTTCATGGACGAGCCCCGGAGGAACCCCACCAGGGCCACGTTGGCCCGCCGGGCGGTGGCCACCGCCAGCGACGAGGGCCCGCTCACCGCCGCCACCAGCCCGAAGCCGGCCGCCCACGCCTTCTGCACCATCTCGAACGACGCCCGGCCGCTCAGGAAGAGGCCGCTGCCCGTGGCCGGTAGCCGCCCGTCGAGCAGGAGACGGCCCACCACCTTGTCCGCCGCGTTGTGGCGCGAGGCGGGCCGTCAGGTCGTCGATCGAGGCGGTCCCGCACACCCCGCAGGCGGCGCTCACCGCCCCCAGGCGGGGGGTGGGCGGGGGCGCGGCGCCACCGATTGACCACGTCGACCACGTTGAACCCGCCGTCGAGCGCCGAGCCGGTCGAGCAGTACCGCACCTGCTTGACCGGTGCGCCGGCCAGGAGCCCCTCGGCGGAGGCGAACCCGACGGCGAGCTCGAAGTCGTGGCCCGGCGTGCGCATGGTGGTGGCGACCAGGCGCCCGTCGAGGCGGATCTCCAGCGGCTCCTCGACGACGACGGAGTCGGGGCGGGCGCCTCGGCCCGGCGTCGACACGAGGAGCTGCGCTCGACGACCCCGCGCCACGGGCCCACCGTAGGCGCACGCCCGCCACGACCCCGCGAGGGGAACCCGTCGGCGCCGCGTTACTGTCGGCGACGTGAACGATCGTGAGGTGATCGACGCCTTCCTCACGGGGGGGGCGAGGCGGGCCTTCGGCCCCTCTCTGCACATCGAGGGCAACTCGCTGATCCTCAACGGGTGGTGGCACGCCGCCCTGCGCATCGCCGACCAGGTGGTCGTCGTCCGCAACGAGGAGCCCCGCGAGGACCGCGCCCCGCTGGACGAGCTGCTGGCCGCCCTGGGCGAGCTGGGCCTGGCCCGGGTGGCGCTCGACCACCCCTACATCCAGCCCATCACCTACACCGAGCTCTCGCTCGGCCAGGTGTCGTGGGCGCTCTACGCCCCCGACCTGGCCACCGGCGAGCAGGCCCTGGTCGACCGGGCCTCGGCCGAGACGTTCTTCACCGACGCCTCCGCCGACAGCGCCTTCTTCGACGCCTCGGGGGAACCCAGGGAGGCCGACTTCAGCGCCGAGCTGGGCGGCGCCCGCCGGGTGGCCGGACTGCCGGCCGCCCTGGTGCTCACCGTGGGCGTCGCCCCCGAGCGGGCCGCCGAGCTGGGCGCCGCGCTCGACGACTGCCGGGTCGTCACCAAGTCGTTCGCCGAGCTCCCGCCCAGCGCCTGCGGCTCGCTCATCCCCGGCGTGGTGCTGGTCGACGCCAGCGAGCGTACCGGCGTCGAGTTCATCATGGAGCTGCGGGCCGAGGCCTGCGGGCGCTACGTGCCGGTCGTCGCCCTGACGGAGACGGCGGAGCTCCCGTTGGGGGCCGACACGGTCCTCGACCTGCGCCAGCCCCCGGCGGCCTGGGCCGAGCCCGTGCGCGCCCTGCTTCCCTGAGCGCTCGGGCGTCGGCGACGGGGCCGGCCGGCACGGCCGCAGCC
>JBOGHR010000036.1:0-2436 GCA_050744905.1 Acidimicrobiales bacterium | reverse complement strand
GGCCCGGGCCGGGCGCCGGCCGTCGGCGTATGATGCGCCGACCGCCAACCAGTCGTGCGAGGGAGAGGCGCGTGCCCGCGACCGTCGTGGTCGGGACTCAGTGGGGGGACGAGGGCAAGGGGAAGCTCACCGACCTCCTCTCCAAGGAGATGAGCGTGGTCGTCCGCTACCAGGGCGGGCACAACGCCGGCCACACCATCGTCGTGGGCGACGAGACGTTCGCCCTCCAGCTCATCCCCAGCGGCGTCCTCTACCCCCACATCACCCCGGTCATCGGCAACGGGGTCGTCGTCGACCCGGCCGTGCTGCTGGCCGAGATCGACGCCCTCCAGGCCCGGGGCGTCGACTGCGGCCGGCTGCGGGTGAGCGGCAACGCCCACCTCGTCATGCCCTACCACCAGGAGCTCGACCGGGCCGCCGAGCGGCGCCTGGGCAAGAACCGCCTGGGGACCACCAAGTCCGGCATCGGCCCCGCCTACGCCGACAAGGCGGCGCGGGTCGGCCTGCGGGTCCAGGACCTGTTCGACGAGAAGATCTTCCGCCAGAAGCTCCACCTGGTGCTGAAGGAGAAGAACGCCGTCCTGGCCAAGGTGCACAACCGCCTGCCCCTGGCCGTCGAGGACATCGCCGACCGGTACCTCGGCGAGTACGCCCCCCGCATCCGGCCCCTGGCGGCCGACACCGTGGGGCTGGTCCACGATGCCCTCGACGCCGGCGCCCACGTGCTGTTCGAGGGCGCCCAGGCGACGTACCTGGACCTCGACCACGGCACGTATCCGTTCGTCACCTCGTCCAACCCGGTGGCGGGCGGCGCCTGCACGGGCGCCGGGGTGGGGCCGCGGCACATCGACCGGGTCATCGGCATCGCCAAGGCCTACGTCACCCGGGTGGGGTCGGGGCCGTTCCCCACCGAGCTGCACGGGTCGCTGGCCGACGAGCTCATCGAGCGGGGCCACGAGTACGGCACCGTCACCGGCCGGCGGCGACGGGTCGGCTGGTTCGACGCGGTGATGATGCGCCACGCCGTGCGCCTCAACTCCCTCACCGAGCTGGCCCTCACCAAGATGGACGTGCTCGACCCGCTGGCGTCGCTCGAGGTGTGCGTCGCCTACGAGGTGGACGGGAGGCGGGTGGAGTCCCTGCCCTACCACCAGTCCGACCTCCACGACGCCGTTCCCGTCTACGAGGAGCTGGCCGGCTGGCAGGCCGACCTGTCGGGGGTGACGGAGATGGCCGACCTCCCGCCGGCGGCGGCGCGGTTCGTGTCCTTCCTGGCCGAGCGGGCGGGCGTGCCCATCCGCCTCGTCGGCGTGGGACCTGGCCGCGACCAGTTCGTGCGCATGCCCGGGGCGGCGGCATGAGGGTCGCTGTCGTGGGCGGGGGCGGGCGGGAGCACGCCCTGCGCCACGTGCTGGCCCGCACCGCCCGGGTGGTCGACGCCGGCGCCGACGCCGACCTGTACGTGATCGGGCCCGAGCAGCCCCTGGTCGAGGGCCTGGCCGACCGGCTGCGGGCCGAGGGGAGGCTGGTGTTCGGGCCCGGGGCCGACGGCGCCCGGCTGGAGGGGTCCAAGGCCTGGATGAAGTCGGTGCTGGCCGCCGCCGGCGTGCCCACCGCCCGCCACGGCGTGTTCACCTCGCTGGAGCCGGCGGTGCAGTTCCTCAAGTCGCTGCCCGGGCTGTACGTCGTCAAGACCGACGGCCTGGCCGCCGGCAAGGGGGTGCTGGTCACCGAGTCGCTGGACGAGGCGGTCGACGACGTCGCCGCCAAGCTGTCGGGCTCGGCCTTCGGCGACGCCGGCCGCACGGTGGTGGTCGAGGAGGGCCTCACCGGCCCGGAGCTGTCCCTGCTGGCGGTCTGCGACGGCCGGCGGGCCGTCCCCCTGGCGCCGGCGCGGGACTTCAAGCGGCTGGGGGACGGCGACGCCGGCCCCAACACCGGCGGCATGGGCGCCTACTCGCCGGTGCCCGAGGCCGGGCCCGACCTGGTGGGCACCGTCATGGGGCTCGCCGTCGAGCCGACGCTGGCGACGCTCCGGGCTTCGGGCATCGACTACCGCGGTGTGCTCTACGTTGGCCTCATGCTCACCCCCGACGGGCCCAAGGTGCTCGAGTACAACGTGCGCTTCGGCGACCCCGAGGCCCAGGTGGTGCTGCCCCGCTTCGCCGGCGACCTGGCCGCCTTCCTGGCCGAGGCGGCGGCGGGCCGGCTCCGCACCGAGCCGTCGTTCACCGCCGAGGCGTGCGTGACCGTCGTGCTGGCCGCCCACGGCTACCCGGCGGCGCCCCGCACCGGCGACGTCATCGCCGGGATGGACGAGGCGGAGGCGATGGAGGGCGTGGTGGTGTTCCGGGCCGGCGTGGGCGCCGACGAGGCGGGCCGGCCGGTGACGGCCGGCGGCCGGGTGCTGAACGTCTGCGGCACGGGCCCCACCGT
>JBOGHR010000035.1:0-3835 GCA_050744905.1 Acidimicrobiales bacterium | reverse complement strand
GGGACGAGCACCAGCACCCGTTCGACGCCGAGCGAGCTGGCCGACCACACGGCGACGTGCGTCTTGCCGGACGCGGTGGCCATCGACACCTGGCACCGCCCGCCGACGTCGAGCGCTCCGATCACCGCGGCCACGGCCTCCAGCTGGCCCGATCTAGCGCCGGCCAGGTACCCGGCGCGCGAGCCGTGGCCGCACGCCGACTGCCCGGTAAAGGCAGCGTGCCTGGCCTCGGCGCTCTACAACGCGGATCGCGGTCGTCCTCCCGCCACGCCAGGTACGCGTCCTCCCCGACGGCGAGATGCACGGCTGGTGGGGCGGTACGTCCGCCAACGGGCGCAAAGCGGCTCCGCGTCGTGCTGCGCACGGCCGGCGTCATGGGCGTCGTCGCGCAGAGTGAGCGGAGGTGGGCCGTCGCCTGGCCCCGGACCGGATAGAAATCGTTCGGGTCGAGGCCGGCGCAGGGGGCGTCGTCCCACCATCCCGGTACGGCCCGGTCGGGCCCGTCGGGCAGCAGGGCCAGCGCCACGGCCGTGGCGAGGGTGTCCTCGTCGACGTCGCACGCCGTTGCTGCCTGAGCGAGGACCAGCGGCTCGAGGGGGGCCGGGCTCATCGGGCCGTCCCGACCGCGGCCCGAGCCTCACGCGGATCGCCCTCGCCGTCGGTGACGGTCGACGCGTCGCTGTCTGCGTGGATGATGCCTTCGTCTTGAGAGGACGGAGGGGATCCCTGCGTGGGCACGCCGCTCTCACCCTTCATGTGGCCGCGGACGAACTCCTGGGCCTGCTCGAATGACTCGAAGTCCTGAACCGGTCCGAACTGGTTGCTGCGCTCGGCGGCGAGTGAGCGCATGGCCCCGTCGACGTCGACTCGATCCTGGCCGAGCACCCAGCGCCGACCGGCCCGCTTGCTGAGCTGGAGCGGCTGGCGCCCAGCGGCGTAGGCGCTCGGGTCCAGCGTCGCCTTCACCGTCCCGTCGCGGGTGGCGGCGCCAACGACGCACAGCTGGTAGGAGGTAGTCCTGCGTCTCCCGCCGTTCAGGTAGTCGTACGAGTGCTCCGTCTCGATCAACACGAGATCGCCCTTGCGGGCCCGGCTCGCCGGAGCCGGGACAGGCGGCGTTGGCTCAGCGGAGTCCTGTGTGCCCGCGGCTTCTTCGTTCGCCTGGGCCGCCAGGCCCTCGGGAGACCGCCGGCCGCTCCTTCTGGTACCGGCCGGCAGTGGGTGTGCCCCTGGACCCGTACTGGTTCGATCCCGGACCGCCCTTCGCCTTGGTGTTCTGCACGCGCCCCTCTGGGCTCTCTTGTGGGTTGCCAGCGACCATGCCGTGGCAACCCTGAGGCGGGGCTGCACGCCTCGGCCGCCCGTGCAGAGCCAGGGGTCGACGGCCGGCCGTCGGGACCGAGGCCACGCCCCATCCCCCTCAACGGGAGTTGTCAGGCCTCCTGGCCACCAGGACGGTGTGCTTGCGGGGGCGCACCGCTCCGGCCGGCTCGAACTTGCCGGGGATCAGGCTCGCATCCCCCGGTTCCGGGTGAAACACCCGGAACGGATATTTGATAACCATACCTTATCCCTTTAGGACCGCGCCCGAGCCGAGCGACGATGGTCACGCACGGTGGTCATCGGTTTCGTCGGCGGTCGGGCTCGTCGCAAAGCGCTAGAACGGTCCCGTGCACCGCCGCCTCGAGGAGCTGGTCGCCGGCTTCGAGCTGTCAACCTACCGGGAGAACACCTTCGAGCAGGTCTTCTGTGCCGAGTTGCTCCAAGCAGCCTGGCTCGCCGGCCGGCCGCCACTGGAGATCGACCGCCCCTTCGTCGACTTCGCCGGCTACGACCTGGTCGTGACCTGCGGGCCCGTAACCCGCCACGTGCAACTGAAGGCGACGGCTGGGCAGATTACGGTCCACCGGGCGCTGGCGACCAAGCCCTCGGGCTGCGTGGTCAACCTGAGGCCGCTCGTGGCGGGCGACCCTGCCCGGATCGGCTTCCGGTACGACCTGTACGCCGACGAGCCCGGTACGCCGCTGGACCTAGAGGGGCTCCGGGCCGCCCGCAAAGCCCACAACACGCGGCAGCCCGACGGCGGCTTCGGGAAGGCCGAGCGCCTCCAGCATGTCGTGGTGCCTGTTTCGCGCTTCACTCGCAACCTCGACGTCGACCACCTACTGGGCGGGCTGTTCGGCCCGGCGCCGGTGGCTTGACAAGGGTCCAGCTCGGGTCAATTTTGGCGAGACCAACGGAGCGCTTCGCGGTAGGTGGGACTCTCCCCCGCTGAGGTTGCCATGCATAGAGCCCGCCGGCGTCGCCGGGGTCCGCGATCACACGAAGCGGTCGTGATGTAATGGCCTTGTGATTACACCAGCCGCGCGTCATGTAATCGGCGCCGCCCAGGCGTTTGAGCTAGCGGGGATCACTTACCGCCAGCTCGACTACTGGGCCCGGCGCGGCTGGGTGAGCCCGTCAGTGGAGGCGGGGAGCGGCCGACCCGGCCGCCGGCTGTACAGCCCGGCCGACGTCATCCGCCTCGCCGCCCTCGGCCACATCGGACGCAGCGGCGTCGACGTCGGACAGGTCGGGCCCGAACTGGCGAGCCTCACGATGCCCGACACCGGCGACCATCTCGTCGTGCTGGGTCCTGGGCTCGACGTCGAGGTCGTGTCCGCCTCGGAGCTGCGGGCCCATGTTGCGGTCCCCGGGCCCTACGTCGTCTTCGACCCCGCGCGGCTGTACCTCCAGATGGGTCTGGGTCCACCCGTCACCGCACCGTCAACGCTGAAGCGAGAACCGCGTGAGCATGCAGCCGCACGAGCCGTTTGAGGCACTGCCTCCCGTCGATGCGCACTTCCAGTCCCGCGCCAGGCGGGAGGGTGAGCTGTTCGACGAGAAGGCTCTCGAGCACCTCGTCGCCGCCGGTGCCGTCGTCGAGCAGGGACACCACAAGGTCGACCACTATCCCCTCGACGCCCGCATCCGGACACCAAACGGTGGCCGGTACCTCGTCGCCGCGCACGGCAACCTCGATGAAGATGGCTCCCAGCCCGGGTTCCGGCGGCCGGACACGGTGGCCAAGGTCGTCCAGCGGGCCGTCATGCTGCACCACCACGGCGCCCTTCCCCTGGTCGTCGTCACGTCGCACCTACCCAAGCCCCGCAGCGCCACCGCCTACCACCTGGCCGACCTGCACGACCTCTTGGGCCCATGGCTCATCGACGTGGTCGCTACCACCGCCGATTTCGCCGGCTTCCGTCGCCTGAACTGCTTCTTCACCGCCGAGCCGCGGCCGCCCCAGCCGTCGTTCGCGCCGTGGTGGTCGGTGGACCCTCAGCTGCGCCTGTTCGATGTGGCCGGCCGTGCGTGACCGGCGGCCGGGCGACTGGGCGACCGACCTCGGCGGCCGCCACCGCCTCGAGGACGAGATGGCCTGGGCCCTGGCCGGCCACCCCGAGCTGGTGCTGGCACGCCGGGCCACCAGTTCTCTGGACGACTCGACTTCCAGGTCCTCGGTCCGGGCAAGCGCCTGGCCCAAGTAGAGCTCAAGGCCAAGCACCAGCCCTATCGCGGCTGGGCCCGGCTGCGGCCGGAACTGGCCGAGTCGGATGTCTTCTTGCTCGACGAACTGGGCATGAGGAAGGTGGTGGAGGCCGGTCGCTACGCCTACATGGTGGTCGCCGACCTGCCTTCCGCCCGGTGGTGCGTGTGGTCGACGGTGGAGCTGGTTCTGGCCAGCAAGGTGCGCGCCGTGCGAACGCTGACCACCGGCGTGACGCGCGTTAAGGGCAAGGTGCTGCTCGACCTGAGGGAAGCGGCCGTCGCCGTTGATTGCGCTGATGCGGCC
>JBOGHR010000034.1:0-1692 GCA_050744905.1 Acidimicrobiales bacterium | reverse complement strand
GCTGCCAGAAGGGCGGCGAGTCGTCGCATCGGGCCATGCTGGCAGGCCGAGCCCCGTAGCGTGGGTCGTGGCCCCGCCCGCCCTGACGCCCACGTGCGTGTGGCGCATCTCGCCGCCGCTGGTGGTGGCGCTCGACGCGCGCTTCGGGGAGCCCCTCGACGCATACGTCAACGGCTCGCAGGTGTGGATCCGCGACGACGGGCCGGGCGGCGTCGCCCTGGAGTGGCGGCTCCACCCCGTGGCCGGGTTCCGCCGCCCCCGCCCGGCCGGGACCTACGACCTGTTCGCCGGCGTCGCCCTCGCCCTGGCCCGGGGCGACGACCCCGTCGCCGCCCCCGAGGAGCTGTGGGACGGGCTGGAGGCCTACCCAACCTACGGCGACGAGGCCGAGCCCGCCCCCCTCCGGGCGGCGGCGAGCCGGTCCCTCGGCATCGCCCCCGACGCCTGCGGCCTGGTCGACCACCGCAGCATCGCCGACGCGTGGGAGCGCACCGGCGGCGGCGTGTCGGTCATCGACGCCCTGCTCGGGCAGCTGGGGGACTGACCCGCTCAGCCCCCTGAGGGGCGGTGCAGGGGACCGGCCCGGGGCGGGTCGAACAGGGCCTCCACCGGCTCGCCCCGGATGGCGGCGAAGGCGGTGCTGCGCCAGCGCTCCACCCCGGCCAGCGGGGCGGGCAGGTCCCCCTCGCCGAACCAGCCCACGTCGGTGCACTCGAGCGGGTGGCGGCGCAGGTCGCCGCCCACGACCCGGCAGTGGAACACCACCGAGTAGAGCGGGATGCGGGTGAAGCCGAGGCGCAGCCCGTCGAACACGGCGATCACCCGGACCGGCTCGACGTCGATGCCGGTCTCCTCGGCCACCTCCTTGACCGCCACCTCCGACGGCGAGTAGCCGACGTCGGCCCAGCCGGTGGGGTAGAGCCACACCCCCGAGTCGGCCCGGCGCACCAGCAGCAGCTCCCCCCGGTCGTTGCCCACCACCGCGCCCACGGCCACCTTGGGCGTGACGTAGCCGCTGACGCCCTCGCCCACCGCCTTCATCCACTCCGCCACCAGCTCGTCGGGGCCCAGGGCCGACCCGGCCGCCACCCGCATGTCGGCCGCCACCTTGAGCACCTCCTCGAAGCGCTCGCGCTCGTAGAGGTTGTCGGAGAAGCCCAGGCCGGTGCGGGCGACGGCGGACAGGGCCTCGCTCCACCGCAGGAGGTCGCCGGCCGGCGCCGGGCCCGGTGCGTCGCTCACCGCGTGAAGGGTAACGCCGGGCGCCGGAACGGTCGCCGCCTCCCAGCGCGTGATCATGGGTTCCTTTCCGTCCAATCGACCGTGGAGGTCGATTGGACGGAAGAGAACGGGCGCGGGCCGGCGGTCGAGCGACCGGGTCAGCCGACGCGGCTGAGCTCGAGCAGCACGGCCCGCTCGACCTCGCGGCGGTGGGCGTCGTCGCTCAACTTGGCGCCGGCGGCGTCGGTCACGTAGAAGGCGTCGACGACCTCGTGGCCGAGGGTGGACACCTTGGCCGTGCGCACGTCGAGGTCGCAGTCGGCCAGGGCCCGGGTGATCCGGTAGAGCACCCCGACGCCGTCGGGAGCCCGGACCTCGACGACGGTGGCGGTGGCCGACGCCTCGTCGTCGAACAGCACGCACGGCTCGGGCGGGCGGGCGGCGGCCACCCGGCGCCGCCCGGCGTAGGCG
>JBOGHR010000033.1:0-4369 GCA_050744905.1 Acidimicrobiales bacterium | reverse complement strand
GGATCGGGCCGACCGACGCCCCCGCTCCCGCCTCGGCGCCGCCCCGGTCGTCCCCGCCCCGGCAGACCACCGTCGCCAACCCGCTCCGGCTGGGGCTGGTCGTTCCCACCACCGGGGCCATGGCCGGCAAGGGCTCGGAGGTCGCCGCCGTGGTGCGCCAGCGGGTGGACGCCGCCAACGCCGCCGGCGGCGTGGCCGGCGTGCCCGTGGACCTGGCCACTGCGCCCGCCGAGGATCCCGGTGCGGTGGCCGCCCTGGCCGGCAAGGTCGACGCCCTGGACGGCGGCTTCGGCGTGGCCGCCGCCCCGGAGGGCACCCCGTGGCTGCTCCCGGCCGATCCCGCCATCGCCGGGCCCGGCGTCGTCCCCGCCGAGATGGCGTCGCGGGTGGCGGGCGGCGAGCTGGCCACCGTCCTGCGCCACCAGGGCCTCAACGGGGTCGTGGGCGTGGTGGTGGGCGCCGGCCCCGACGCCGCCCTGGGCGCCGGGCTGGCCACCCGGACCGCCACCACCACGGTGAGCGCCCGGGAGGGCACCAGCTGCGTGCCCGAGGTCAGCGCCCTGCGCCGGGCCGGCGCCGTCGCCCTCGCCCTCGCCGGGGCGCCCGACCTGGCGGCCCGGTGCATGAAGGCGGCGTTCCAGATCCTGTGGCTGCCCCCGTTCGGCACGGTGCTGGCCCCGTCGGCGGCCTACGCCGGGCTCCACGCCATGCCCGAGGCGCTGGGCGCCCGCACGGTGCTGGGCCTGCCGTGGCCGAGCTCGGACACGCCGGGCGCCGCCCGGTTCCGGTCCACCACCCGCTCGACGTCGTACCGGGCCCTGGTGTCGTACGCGGCGACCGAGCTCGCCATCGAGGTGGCCCGCCAGAAGGGCGGCGTCTCCGTCGAGGCCGTGCGCGAGGGCACCTGGCGCAGCGACCTGTTCGACATGGACGGGCTGGAGACCCGGGTCAACAACCTCGTCGCCGCCTTCCTCGGGACCTGGCTCAGCCGGTTGGGCTGAGGGGCCCCGGCACCCGGGCTACGCCACGCCCAGCGCCGAGCGCAGGAAGGCCAGGAGCTGGTCGCGGCGGCGCACGAGGTCCCGGGCGGTGGGCTCGAAGCCCAGGGCCCGCAGCACCTCCACCTCGGTGGCCATGCCCAGCACGGCCGAGTAGGCGGCCAGCAGCACCATGCGGGGGTCCTGGGCCCGCATGCGGCCGGCGGCCATCTCGTCGGCCAGGAACCCGGTGGCCCGGGCCATCAGCGGCTCCACCGCGGCCAGCAGGCGGGTGGCGGCGGGCGGGCCGAGGCGGCTGGCCTCCCGCACCACCCCCAGCAGCTCGGGGCGCCGCACCGACACCCGGAACACCGACGTGACGATGCGCTCCACCCGGTCCCAGCCGCCGCCGGCCCGGGAGAGGGCCCGCTCGAGCACCGCCCCCAGCTCGGCGGCCGTGCGGTCGATCACCGCCTCCAGGAGGGCGTCCTTGCTGGGGTACCAGTAGAGGATGGTCTGCTTGCGCAGGCCCAGGCTCTTGGCCAGGGCGTCCAGCGACGTGGCCTCGTAGCCCCGGGTGCCGAACGACTCGACGGCGGCGGCGAGCACCCGCTCCCCCGTCGTGGACGTCATCGACGGCGATGGTAGGCGATGCGGTGCCTCCGTCTACCAAATGGTAGACATGGGCGCCATGATCCCCGAGGCCCTGGCCGGCAGGCGCGTGGGCGTGACCGGCGCCACCGGCTTCCTGGGCACGGCCCTGGTCGAGCGCCTCCTGCGGGCCGTGCCCGGCTGCGAGGTGGTGGTGGTCGTGCGCCCGGGGAAGCGGACGCCGGCGGCCGAGCGGGTGCGCCGGGAGCTCCTGCGCAACGACTGCTTCGACCGCCTCCGCGCCGAGTGGGGCGACCGCTTCGACGCCGAGATCGCCCGCCGCCTGACGGTGGTGGCGGGCGACGTGGCCGTCGACGGGTTGGGCCTCGACGACGCCGGGGCCGCCGCGCTGCGGTCGTGCGACGTGGTGGTCCACTCGGCGGCCTCGGTCAGCTTCGACTCGCCACTGGACGCCGCCGTGGAGGTCAACCTCCTCGGCCCGTCCCGGGTGGCCCAGGTGCTGGCCGGCGGCGACGGCCCGCCCGGGCACCTGGTGGCGGTGTCCACCGCCTACGTGGCCGGCACGCGGCGCGGCGACGCCCCCGAGGCCCTACTCCCCGACACCCCGTTCGCCATCGACGTCGACTGGCGGGCCGAGGTCGGCGCCGCCCGCCAGGCCCGCTCCGACGCCGACGCCGAGAGCCGCCGCCCCGAGCGCCTGGCCGCCTTCGCCAAGCAGGCCCGCTCGGAGCTGGGCGCCGCCGGCGGGCCGCTGCTGGCCGACAAGCTGGAGAAGCTGCGGGGCGAGTGGGTGCGCGACCGCATGGTCCAGGCCGGCAAGTCCCGCGCCCACTCCCTCGGCTGGCCCGACGCCTACGCCTACACCAAGGCCCTGGGCGAGCGGGCCACCCTCGCCACCCGGGGCGACGTGCCCCTCACCATCGTGCGCCCCTCGATCATCGAGTCGGCCCTCGCCGATCCCCGACCCGGGTGGATCCGGGGCTTCCGCATGGCCGAGCCGGTGATCATCTCCTACGGGCGGGGCCTGCTGAAGGAGTTCCCCGGCATCCCCGAGGGCGTGGTGGACGTCATCCCCGTCGACCTCGTGGTGGCGGCCATCATCGCCGTCGCCGCTCGGGGGCCCGACCCCGCCGGCCCCGACGTCGTCCAGGTGGCGTCCGGGTGGCGCAACCCGCTGCGCTACCGCCGCCTGGTCCGCCTGGTGCAGTCGTGGTTCGAGGAGCACCCCCTCTACGACGCCGAAGGCCAGCCCATCGTCGTGCCCGAGTGGCAGTTCCCGGGCCGGGGGCGGGTGCAGCGCCAGCTCCAGCGGGCCACCAAGGCGCTCTCCACCGCCGAGAGGGTCGTCACCACCCTCCCCATCCGGGGCAGGCAGGCGGAGCTGTCGGGCCGGCTGGAGGACCGGCGCAGCCAGGCCGAGCGCGCCCTGGGCTACGTCGAGCTGTACGGCGCCTACGCCGAGACGGAGGCGGTGTTCCGGGTCGACCGGCTGCTCGCCCTGTTCGACGCCCTGCCCGGCGACGACCGGGCGGCGTTCAACTTCGACCCCGCGGTCATCGACTGGCGCCACTTCGTGCAGGACGTGCACCTGCCGTCGATCGTGGCCCAGGCCCGGGTGCGCACCACGCCCGGGAAGCGCAAGGGCCCCACCCGCGAGGACCGGGGCCGCCGGGCCGTGCTGTCGCCCCACCGCCACCTGGCGGCGTTCGACCTGGAGAACACGCTGATCGCCTCGAACGTGGTGGAGTCCTACGCCTGGCTGGCCACCCGCCACCTGCCCGTGGACGAGCGGGTGCGCTTCGTGATCCGCACCGTGCGGGAGGCCCCCACCCTGCTGGCCCTCGACCGGAGGGACCGGGGGGACTTCCTGCGCCACTTCTACCGGCGCTACGAGGGGGCGTCCGAGCGCCGGGTGCGCGAGGACGCCTGGCTCATGTTCTCCGACCTGATCCTGGAGAAGGCGTTCCCGGCCGGCATCCGCCGGGTGCGCGAGCACCGCGCCCTCGGGCACCGCACCCTGCTCATCACCGGTGCGCTCGACTTCGCCGTCGAGCCCCTGCGCCCCCTGTTCGACGACATCGTCTGCGCCCGCCTGGGCACCGACGGCGAGGGCCGCCTCACCGGCGAGCTGCTGGCCGGTCCCCCCACCGGCGAGGCCCGCGCCCTGGTGATGGGGGCCTACGCCGACGCCGAGGGGCTGAGCCTGGAGGAGTCGGTCGTCTACGCCGACTCGGCGTCCGACCTGCCCATGCTGGAGGCCGTCGGCCACCCCGTCGCCGTCAACCCCGAGGCCAAGCTGGCCGCCATCGCCCGCAAGCGGGGCTGGCACGTCGAGCAGTGGTCCAAGTCCCCCGGCGGCCCCCGACCGCTGCTGCCCATCGGTCCCCTGGTCGCCAACCGCCGGTCCCGAGTAAATAGGTCACCGGTTCGGTGACCTATTTACTCGAAGTAGAAGGATCCCGCCCGTGAAGGCGCTCGTGTACGAGCGGTCGCTGCCCCGCTTCGCGGCGGCGCGCGTGGCCTCCACCCTGGCCGCCGGCAGGGGCGCCCGGGTCGGCCCCCTCCGCCTGGCGGACGTGGACGAGCCCGCCCTGCCCGGGCCCGGCTGGCACCGGGTCCGGCCCCGCCTGGCCGGCATCTGCGGGTCCGACCTGGCCACGGTGGACGCCCGCAGCAGCCGGTGGTTCGAGGCGGTGGTGAGCTTCCCCTTCGTCCCCGGCCACGAGGTGGTGGGCGACCTCGACGACGGCGCCCGGGTGGTGCTGGAGCCGGTGCTGGCC
>JBOGHR010000032.1:0-2768 GCA_050744905.1 Acidimicrobiales bacterium | reverse complement strand
GGCGCACCCCCCGCGCCCGCCCCCGTCCCGTCCGCCCCGCCGCCCGCCGGCTCGGGCGACGGCGACGCCGCCGAGGAACCACGAGAAGGCTGAGCCGATGCCGAAGATGAAGACCGACCGTGGCGCCGCCAAGCGCTTCAAGATCACCGGCAGCGGCAAGCTCCGGCGCCGCCGCGCGTTCCGCTCGCACCTGCTCGAGAAGAAGTCCTCGGTGCGGACCCGTCGCCTGGCCCGCGACGCCGAGGTGGCCGGCGCCGACCGCAAGCAGGTCAAGCGCCTGCTCGGCCTCTGAGCACCCCCTCCACGCCCACCCCCGACGAAAGGAGCCCAGATGGCGAGAGTCAAGCGCGCCGTGCACAGCCGCAAGCACCGCCGCGCCGTGCTGGAGCAGGCGCAGGGCTACTACGGCAACAAGAGCCGCAGCTTCCGCGCCGCCAACGAGCAGGTCATGCACTCCCTCCAGTACGCGTACCGCGATCGTCGGGCCCGCAAGGGGGAGTTCCGCAAGCTGTGGATCCAGCGCATCAACGCCGCCGCCCGCCAGCACGGCGTCAGCTACAGCCGCCTCATCGCCGGCCTGCGGGTGGCGGAGGTGGACGTCGACCGCAAGGTGCTGGCCGACCTGGCCGTGCGCGACCCGTCCGCCTTCGCCGGCCTGGTGAAGCTGGCGACGGCGGCCGGGGACGGAGGGCGGCCGGCGGTGCCCCCGCCGGCGGCGGGCCACGGGGAGACCGACCAGCCCTGACCACGGGGCTCGCGTACCGGCACCACCGGGTCCAGCGGCTGCGGCGGCTCGCCGCCCGCCCGAGCGCGCGCTCGGCGGAGCGGGCCTTCGTGGTCGAGGGGGCCAAGGTCCTGGGCGAGGCGCTGGACGCCGGGGTGCACGTGGAGGCGGTCTACGCCGCCCCCGGGGCCCCGGCCGACCTCCTGGAGCGGGCGGCCGGGGCGGGGGCGCGCGTGCTCGACCTGGCCCCCGGCGTGCTGGAGCGGGTGGCCGGCACCGTGACCCCCCAGCCGGTGATCGCCGTCGTGCCGTACGTGGACGTGGGGATCGACGAGCTGGGCGGGGCCGACCTGGTGGTGGTGTGCGTGGACGTGCGCGATCCCGGCAACCTGGGCACGGTGCTGCGCAGCGCCGAGGCGGCGGGGGCCGGGGGGGTAGTCTGCTGTGACGGCTCCGTCGACGTCTACAACCCCAAGGCCGTGCGTGCATCGGCAGGCTCGCTCTTCCATCTGCCCGTCGTCGCCGGCGGCGACCCCGCCGCCGTGCTCGCCCGCCTCGGCGGGTGGGGCCTGCGCCGGCTCGGGGCGGTGGCGCGCCACGGGCTCGACTACGCGGCGGTCGACCTCACCGGGCCCACCGCGCTGGTCCTGGGCAACGAGGCGGCCGGCCTCCCCGGCGAGCTGGCCGGCGGGGGCCTGCTCGACGCACGGGTCTCCATCCCGATGACCGGCCGGGCCGAGTCGCTCAACGTCGGGATGGCGGCCGCCGTCTTGTGCTTCGAGGCGGCCCGCCAGCGGCGGTCGGCGCCGGTCGGGGCCTGACGTGTCCGCCTACGACGTCCTCCCCGACGCCGTGGTGTGCCTGGACGGCGACCGCCGCATCGTGGAGGCCAACGCCATGGCGTCGTCGCTCACCGGCTTCGCCGCCGAGGAGATGCTCGGCGAGCCCTGCGACCTCCTGGCGCCCCGGGCCAAGGACGGCACCCCCCTGCTGGACGGCGGCTGGCACCCCTCCGCCCGCCTGCGCTCGGTCAGCCTGGTGCCCGAGCACGAGATCACCATCGAGCGGGCCGACGGCGAGCCGGTCCGGGTCTTCGCCGCCGGCCGCTACCAGCGCGACGCCGGCGGCGTCGTGGTGGGACTGGTGGTGTCGTTCCGTCCGGCCGACCTCCGCCGCCACCAGCACGCCACCGGCATCGAGATCGTCTCCACCGTGAGCCACGAGCTGCGGTCGCCGCTCACCTCGGTGAAGGGCTACACCAGCCTCCTGCTCAACCGGTGGGACCGCCTCCGGGACGACCAGAAGCGGATGATGCTCGAGCAGGTCAACCACGACGCCGACCGGGTCACCCGCCTCATCACCGAGCTGCTGGACATCAGCCGGCTGGAGTCGGGGCGCCTGGTGCTGCGCCGCCAGATGGTCGACCTCCCCGAGCTCAGCCGCAACGTCGTCGATAAGGTCAGGATGGAGTACCCCGACCTGGACTGCGCGGTGGACTTCCCGGACGCCTTCCCCCCCGTCTACGCCGATCCCGACAAGGTCGTGCAGGTCCTCACCAACCTGGTGGAGAACGCCTGCAAGTACGCCTCGCCGGTGGGCATGTCGGTCGAGGGCACGGTGCAGGACTCCGAGGTCGCCCTGGCCGTGCGGGACCGGGGCGAGGGCTTCCCCGAGCGGGACCTGGCCCGGGTGTTCACCAAGTTCTTCCGGCGGGCCGAGACCAAGCCCAACGGCACCGGGCTGGGGCTGTGGATCAGCCGCGGCCTGGTGGAGGCGCACGGCGGCCGGCTGGACGTCAGGTCCGTTCCCGGGGAGGGGTCGACGTTCCGCTTCACCCTGCCCCTCTACGCCTTCGAGGAGCTGCACGGCGCGTGAACCCCGACGAGCTGTCGCACATCGAGAAGCAGGCCGGGGAGCGGCTGGAGGGGGCCGCCACCGTGGGCGAGCTGCGCGCCGCGGAGGCCGAGGTCCTGGGCCGGCGGTCGCCCCTGGCCGCGCTCAACGCCCGCCTCGGCGCCCATGGGCCCGACGAGCGGCGGGAGGC
>JBOGHR010000031.1:0-2455 GCA_050744905.1 Acidimicrobiales bacterium | reverse complement strand
CGGGCCTGCTGGACCGGCTCTTTGCCGCCAGGTCGTCGTCGATGATGACGACGCCGCCTCCGAACCAGCCGGCGGCCGCGGCCAGCGGAAGATGCCGGGCCCGGCCCCGCCCGTAGCGCTGGACGACCACCTGGAGCCGCCGGGGGGGAATGGCGAACAACGGGGCCTGGTCCTCGACTGCCGCCCTCACGCCCGGCGGCGGCCGCATCAGCGACTCATAGCGCGGTTGGCCTCGGCGCCGACGCCCGACGGGGCTGGCGGCCTCGCCGGCCCGCCACAGCGATACCACGATGGGCGCAACCCACCAGGGGAAGGGCAGTGCCCGCCACGCCCAGACCAGGCCCGCGGCGCCGACCGACGCCACCACCAGGCACCGCCCGAGCGTGGCCCCGATGGCGCCCAGGCGCCCGAGGCGCGTGAGGACGAAGCTTCGCCGTCGACGCTGGCGGCGATACCGGTTCCCGACGCGCATCTCGCCGTCACCATGCCGTGGCCGGTCAACGACAATCCGGCGGGCCGAGGGGCCGGGGACCCGCACACCGGCTGGACTCAGACGAACTGCGGTCTCCCGCTCGCTCCCGATCGTGGCCGTCCGATGGTCGTCCTCCGGACGGCACGGCCCACGAGCAACCCAGCTCCGAGACCTGGCACCAGGCAGGCGAGTACGCCCTGCACGGCCCGCCCAGGGCCGGTCCTCGCCGATGCCACATCCCATCCGGCGTGGGTGTGCTCCACTCGAACGACGCTCTCCTGCACTCCCAGCCAGGTGCGCACGAAGTCGACACGCTCGGCGTCGACCACCTCCACCCGGGTGGTCGTCGCCGGCCAGCGGTGGCGACCGCCCGCTTCGATAGCTACCGCCTCGGCAGCCTCCAGGGTCGGGTAGCGCGACGGGGCGATGTCGACCGACCGCGCGAACAGCAAGACCCACAGCACGCCGGCGACGATCAGGCCGGCGGCCTGCCCGGCAAGCACCGCGGCGGCCGCCCTCAATCGGGGTCGAGGACGGCACACGACCGCTGTGAGTCCAGGCCTCCTCCGGGGATCGCGGGTGCCTCCCCTTCAGCGGGAGGCAGGCTCCTGCTCACGGATACCGCCCGAGGCGGTGAGATGCGACCATGCCCGGCGCAGCGCCCGGGTGCGGTCCTCCGGCAGCCACCACGACTCCCCGCCGCGCTTCCACTTGTCGAACAGCCGCCGCTGGAACGCCTCGAGCTGGCCCAGCACCGCCTCGTCCACCGACCCGCCGCCCTCCGCGAGGGCCACGACGTGGGGGAACTTCTCCCGGACGATCCTGGCCCCCACCCGAAGCTGCCTTCCGATGTCCCGGGCGTCGCCCAATGGCGCTCCGACGAAGGCCGGGTCTTGGTCCCTGATCGTGCCCAGCCGGCGCTGCAGGCCGATCAGCTGCTCGAGCGTCACCTCCGCACCGGGGCGGAGCTCGTGCCCGTAGGCGGCGAGGTCGGGGAACTCACGCCTCACCTCCTCGGGCTCGATCCCCAGGAGCAGGGCGAGGGTGTCCACGCCGCCCAACTGCTCCCCCGGCATGGCGAGGTCCTCCATGCCCACCAGCGCGGCCAGGGTCTCCTCCCCTTCCCCGACTTCGGCGTCGAGGCGAAGGGGGGCCTTCGGCCGGTCCAGCGCCCTGCGGATGATGTCATCGCTCTGGGATGGGGCGACGGAGCGAGGGTCCTTCCTCGCCAGCGATTCCACCTCGGCCAGCGCCGCGTCCTCGCCCAGGGCGGGGTTCGTCCGGCGCAGTCGGCGCACAGCCTGGTGGAGGCCCAACAGCCGCCGCGCCTCCTCGAGCCGGCTTGATTCGGGGAGGTCGAACACCCCCAGCGTCTCGAGGGTGCGCCGGACGTCTCGCACCGCCACGGAGTTCCCGTCGCCCCGCCCCATCCCCCGCCGAAGGTCCCGGGGCAACGGCGCCCACAGGGCGTGGCCCCACGTCGTGTCGGGGCGGGCCGGCGAGCAGAACCCCCGGGCGACCTCGAGGGCGGACAGATAGCACTCCTGGAAGGCGTCATCGGCGCTGAAGAACTCCGACACGCGTGCTATCTCGGCTCGCCGCTGGCTCACCTGCTTAGCGATCATCCCGTGGACGATCTCGGGGATCTGGTGCTCCCAGGCCCGCCTTCCGAGCTCCGCTGTCCGCCGCAGCGCCCGGCGCATGGCATCGGAAGCCGCGACGTCGACCGCCACGCTGGCAGGCAGCCGATGGGCCCACGCCGGCGGGTCGACCGTGCCGCCGGTCGTGGTCGAGAACGAGGCCGTTGCTTCGGGCAGGGCCTCCTCGGGCGCCAGGCCCACGCCCACCCAGAACGTTCCCTCGACCAGGATCTGGTCGACCCGCGCCGTGTAGGCCACCTCCGTGGGCCCAGGCGGAAGGGGATCGCCAGGCTCACGTGACAGGCGGAGAGGGTAGGCGTGCTCGGCGGCTGAGGTCGTGACC
>JBOGHR010000030.1:0-5462 GCA_050744905.1 Acidimicrobiales bacterium | reverse complement strand
CGCCCGGGCCGTGGCCGGGCTGGACCTCGGCCGCGTCGGGGTGGCGTCGTGACGATGACCGCCGGCGCCCCGCCGACCGTGTTGCGGGCGGCCGACGGCACAGCGCTGACACTGGCTCTGGACCGCTGGCAGCGCGCCCCGGGAGCCGAGGAGCGGGAGGTGCTCGACCGGGCCATGGCGCCCGCGCTGGACGTGGGATGCGGCCCGGGCCGCCACACCCTGGAGCTCGCGTCGCGCGGTGTCATGGCTCTCGGCGTGGACGCCTCGCCCGCTGCTGTCCGGCTGGCCCGCAGGACGGGTGCGCCGGTGCTCGAGCGGTCGATCTTCGCCCATGTCCCCGGCGCCGGCCGGTGGCGGACCGCTCTCCTGCTCGACGGCAACATCGGCATCGGCGGTGACGCCGTCGCCCTCCTCCGTCGGGTCTTCGCCCTGCTCGGCCCGGCCGGGCGGGCCCTCGTGGAGGTCGAGCCGCCGGGCGTGGCGAGCCGGGTGATCCGGGCACGCGTGGAGCGGGGGACCGAGCACGGCCCGTGGTTCCCGTGGGCCCTGGTGGGGGCGGACGGCGTCGACGCGGTGGGGCGCCTGGCCGGCTTCGCCCGCGCCGAGGTGTGGTCCGGTGGGGGACGCTGGTTCGTCCAACTCGACCGGCGAGGACCGGCCGGGGAGGACGGCGAATGAGCCCGCCGCCGGACTGCCGGGGACCGAGGTTGGGCCAGTGACGACACTTCGGGGCCGGCCCCGGGCCCTGCGGGCGGTGCCCCGGCCGCCGCTGACGTCCGAGACGTTCGCCAGCCCCCTGCACGAGCGGCGGCCGGCGGCCTGGTTGGGGCTATCCCTCGGGATCGCCTTCACGACGTGCTTCACCACCGGGTTGCTGTCCCATCTCATCCAGCACCCTCCGGGCTGGTTTGCGTGGCCCTCCCGCCCCGCCGGGCTGTACCGGGTCACCCAGGGCATGCACGTGGCGACCGGCATCGCCTCCGTGCCGCTGCTCCTGGCCAAGCTCTGGGTCGTCTATCCGAGTTTCTGGTCGTGGCCGCCGGTGCGCACCGTCGCCCACGCGGTCGAGCGGATCAGCCTGGTGCCGCTTGTGGGCGGCTCGCTGTTCATGCTCTTCAGCGGCGTGGCCAACATCGCCCGTTGGTATCCGTGGCACTTCAACTTCCCGGCCACGCACTACTGGGTCGCGTGGATCACCATGGGCGGACTGGTGACCCACATCGGCGCCAAGTTGGCGGTGACCGCCGAGGCCCTTCGCCGGCCGGGCGCGCCGTCGGACGCTGCGCCGCGCGACGGCGCCGGCCTGACCCGCCGCGGCCTGCTGGGCGCAGCGTTCGCGGCATCCGGACTCCTCACGTTGGTGACCCTGGGCCAGACGGTGCGGCCGCTCGACCGCCTCGGCCTGCTGGCCCCGCGGCGCCCGAAGACGGGCCCCCAGGGCCTGCCGGTGAACAAGACGGCGGTCGGCGCCAAGGTCATCGAGGCGGCCAACGACCCGGCCTTCCGGGTGAAGATCTCGGGCCGGGGCGTGACCAACCCGCTGTCGCTCAGCCTGGCCGACCTGCGGGCCATGCCGCAGCACAGGGCGGTCCTGCCGATCTCGTGCGTCGAGGGCTGGAGCTCCAACGCCACCTGGTCGGGGGTCCGGGTGCGGGACCTCCTCGAGCTGGCGGGCGCCAGGCCAGGCGCCACCGTCAAGGTCGAGTCGCTGCAGCGGCGGGGCGCGTACCGGGCCTCGACGCTGAACCGGCACCACGCCGCGGACGTCGACACCCTGCTCGCCCTTGATCTCTTCGGTGAACCGCTCCACATCGACCATGGGTTCCCGGTCCGCCTGATCGGCCCGAACCGGCCGGGCGTTCAGCAGACGAAGTGGGTCACCAAGCTGGTGGTGCGGTGAAGGCGCCCGACGGCCGGCACGCGCAGGCCCCGCAGGGGCGCTTGTTCTGGCCCGCTGCCGGGGTCGGCTGGGCGGTAACGACGGCCGGCGTCTGGGGTCTCGTCTCCGAGCCGGCCAAGACGCGGCCGGGCGAGTCGGTCCGGTTCGTCGTCGGCGCCGCCCTCGTGCACGACCTGCTCTTGGCTCCGGTGGTGGTCCTGGCCGGCTGGGCGGTGGCCAAGGTCGTGCCGGCCCGGGCGCGAGGACCTGTGCAAGCCGCGCTGATCGTGTCGGCCATGGTGGTCCTGTTCGCCGTGCCCTTCGTGCGGGGGTACGGGCGGGTAGCAACAAACCCGTCGATCCTGCCCCGCAACTATGGCGCCGGCCTCGTGGTCATCCTCGGTGCCGTCTGGGCCGTCGCCGCCGTGGCGGTGTTCCGGCGGTGGCGGCGGGCCCGATCGCGCCGGGCGCAGTCCGAGTGCACGACCGGCGCCGGGGCGTAGTCACGGGGTGCCCGCTCGGTGCGAACAAGCCGAGCGTCTCCGCTCCGAACGTCGGCGCGACGACGTTCGGCAATGGTCCCGGCCATCCGGATCGTCGTGGGACCAGAAGACGACGGAACTCCCATACGCGGCTAGGTCGAGGCAGAAATGATCACTGCGGCCGTCGTTCTCGAGGCGGCCGACGTCGACCAGGACGTCGACGTCGATCTCGCCGGCGAGCAGCTCGGCCAGGCCGGCTCGGACCAGCATGGACAGGGCGACCTTGGCCTGGCGGGGGTCGATCGGCGCCGGCGCCACCTCCACCCCGGGCCGGCCCGGGAGGTGCTGGCAGTGGGCCAGGAGCGCCTCGACGGTCTGCGGGTGTTTTCGGAGTTCAGGCATTCGTTCCGGTCGTGCGGTGGGGCGGCCAGACCTTCCAGGCGAGAAAGGCCAGGGCCACTGCGATGGCGGCACCGGCGAAGATGTCGGTGGGGTAGTGGGCCCGACTGCGGACGAGGGACCACTCGCCGGCGAACGTGGCGGCGTAGAGGGGGACGAACAGCCATGGCACCTCTTGGGCCGCGCCCAAGGAGAAGGCGAGCTCGCTGGCGCAATGTCCGGATGGGAAGGAGGATGTGACCGGCCCGATCGTGGTGTGGCGGCTGGCTCCTGGCGGCCGTCGTCGGCCGACGATCGCCTTGACCGCGAGGTGGGCGAGGGTACCGGCGGCGTAGCCGGCGACACCGCGGGCCGCCGCCTGGCGGCCTCTGGGTCCTGTCATCGTGAGAGCTCCTGCGATACCAGCCCACGTGTGCGGTCGCTTGGTGATGTCGCCGAACCAGCCGAACCAGGTGGATCCGTGCCGGGAGCCGTGGCCGACCAGCTTCGTCACCAGCGCGTCTTCCCCCGATGCCCGGCCCATCAGCCCGTCCGCCGCGCTCGTGCCGGACTGCGCCACGCGGCGCGGGCCTCGGGCCAGGTCTGGGGGACGGCGGCCAGGTTGGCGGCGGCAGCCAGGAGGCAGAACGAGCAGAACCTGCGGCGCTTGGTCGCCTGCTCGGCGGTGAGGAACAGGCCGAAGGAGGCGTCGAGGACGGCCTTGGCAGCCAGGGCCAGGGGGATCCCGACACCCTTGCCGCACAGCGCTTTCAGGCCAACCGGAGGCGGAGGTCACCCACTCCGATGCCAGGAGAGCCCAACAATGGTCGGCCCAACATGTCCACGCTCGTCGAAAGGTTCGATCAACTTTTGCGCCTCTGGGATAAGGAATCAGAGGAGGCAGTGAACGTCGCAGATGTACTGACTGCCAGCTCGCGAGCGTCCGCCGCGACTTTGACCGCTGCGCCAGCGGACTCGCCACCGCCCGCCAGCAGCTGAGATCTCAACAAATGTTGTCCCCCGGCCTCCAACCGCGGCCAGGGCGCTGACACCGGCGCGACAAGAGCGCAGGGAAGTGCTGCCAAACGCGCTGGTGGGGCGATGTGGCCGTGGCAGGGATGAGGGCAACTCTGCTGGCAACACCTGGTCCTCATCCTGGCCGCCATGCGCCAAGGCCAGCAGGTGTTCGACGCTCTCGACGAAGAGTGGACCCGCCTCCCATGGATCCACGACCGCATCACTGCGGCCGCCTGGGCCGCAGGCGAGGTGGTCCTGACCACCCACGTCACGCCGGCGGCCGTCGTGCGGGCCGCCCAGCGTCGGGGCGCGGTGGAGCAGACCAACGCCATCGTCGGCGCCCTGCTGCGCCTGGCTGACGACGACCGTTCCTCACGCGCGCTCCTGCAGGCGGTGCTGCCCGGCCTTCGTGCCCGCGTTCGCCACGTCGGCGTGCGCAGCGCCGGGCGCCGCCCGCTGCCGGGCTGGGACAGCCTGGACGACCTGGGCACCGACATGGTGGCCATGGCGGTGGAGCGCATCGCCCGCCTGGCCGGCTCCTCGCCGCCGTGGCCGGCCGCGGCGATCGTGGGAGGAACCTGGCGCCGGGTGCGCACGGCGGCGGAGGTGGCGCTTCGCCACGAGCAGCTCGCCTTCCCCCTCGACGAGGCGGTCGAGATGCCGGTCGCCGGGTCGGGGCGCTCGACGGCCCAGGAGCTGGCCGAGGAACTGGCGTCGGCCGTGCAGCGCCGGGCGTTGCGGCCGGGCGACGCCCGGCTGATCTACCTCACCCGGGTCCTTGGCTACAGCCCGGCCGAGTTGGCCGTAGCCGGCGGTCCCGACGCCCGGGCTTTGCGGACCCGTCGGTCCCGGGCCGAGCGCGCCCTGCTGGCCGCTTCTGCCTGAGCACGCCAGTCCGCTCCCCCACCCCGGCCGGGCCGCGGCGGTTCTGCGCGGGAGCTACCGGGCCAGCCCCAGATCGGGCGTCGGCGGCTCGAGCGGGCCCACGCCGAGGCGATTGAGAGCGGCCTGGTGCCGGGCCCGGGCGGCCTGCGCGCCCAGGTCTTCGTCGACGAGGCTCTTGATCTCCGCCTGGTCGACGGCGTCGCCGGCGCGCTCCAAGTGGGCACCGAGGCGGCCGTAGGCGGCGGCCAGGGCGGACGCCTCGCCCTCGTCCAGGCGGCGCCCGGCGCACCGGGCCGCCACATCGGCCCGCAGCCACTGACGTGGGTTCGCCACCGCCCGGGCGGCCAGGAGCCCCTCGCGGGCGGCGATGGCATCGGCGACGAGGCGGGCCCGGGCCAGCACGGCTGCAGGATCCCGCCGGCCGTGGTCGCCGCCGGGCACGGTCCGCAGGGAGGCCAGCTCGGCGTCGAGGGCGGGCAGTGGGTGCTCGGCCAACGCGGCCACCGCCGGGGCGGGTCGATTCGCGAGCGGTGGGACGTGGCGGGCGACGTCGGCCACGGCCATGTCGACCAGGGCGGCGGCCACGACGGCGTGGAGCTGCTCGCGATGGGCGGCCAGCACGGGATCGGAGGGCACGGGGCCGAGCGGGTGGGCGTCGTGGCGCGCCGTGGCGCGACGGTCGAACAGGCCGGCGGCGTCCCGGTAGTCCACGACGGCCGCCGCCGCCCGACGCCAGGCCCGCAGACCGACGACGTGGGCCGGGGGTGGCCCGAGCACGGCGGTGACCGGACCATGGCGCTCCGTCTCGGCCAGGACCAGGC
>JBOGHR010000029.1:0-1887 GCA_050744905.1 Acidimicrobiales bacterium | reverse complement strand
GAGTTGGATCGTGCTCCGGCGGGCGAGCGGAGCTCCCGCCTCCGCCCCGTCCCTTCTCGGTGTCCGCAGCCGCAGAGGCCGCCTGCGGCGGCGAGCGCGGCCACGGACCTTGCCGCTGCGAACGCGGCGAAGGTCTTGTGGCCAGGGCGTCAGCTTCGAGCGGTTCGTCGTAGCCTCCGCCGATGACGTCGCGCGCGCCCGTCCGGGTGGCCGTCACCGGCGCCGCCGGCCAGATCGGCTACAACCTCGTGTTCCGGGTCGCCAACGGCGACCTGCTCGGCCCCGACCGGCCGGTCCTCCTCCGGCTGCTGGAGATCGAGCCCGCCCTGCCCGCCCTGGAGGGGGTGGTGATGGAGCTGGCCGACTGCGCCTTCCCCCTCCTGGCCGGCGTGGAGGCCACCGCCGACGCCGAGGTCGCCTTCGACGGGGCGTCGTGGGCCCTGCTGGTCGGCTCGGTGCCCCGCAAGGCGGGCATGGAGCGGCGCGACCTGCTCACCGTCAACGGGGGCATCTTCGGGCCCCAGGGCCGGGCCCTGGCCGCCGCCGCGGCCGACGACGTGCGGATCCTCGTGGTGGGCAACCCGTGCAACACCAACTGCCTGATCGCCCGCACCAACGCCCCGGAGATCCCCGCCGAGCGGTGGTTCGCCATGACCCGGCTGGACCAGAACCGGGCCCGGGCGCTGCTGGCGGCCCGGGCCGGCGTGCCCGTGGCCGAGGTCCGGAACCTGGCCATCTGGGGCAACCACTCGGCCACCCAGTTCCCCGACTTCGCCAACGCCACCATCGCCGGCCGCCCCGCCCCCGAGGTGATCGGCGACCGCCGGTGGCTGGAGGGCGAGTTCATCACCACCGTCCAGCAGCGGGGGGCGGCCGTGATCAGGGCCCGGGGCGCGTCGTCCGCCGCCTCGGCCGCCAACGCCGCCGTGGGGTCGGTGCGCAGCATCTGGTCGCCCACCCCGGCGGGCGACAACGCCGCCCTGGCCGTGGCCAGTCGGGGCGAGTACGGGGTCCCCGAGGGCCTCCAGTTCGGCTACCCGGTGGTGAGCGACGGGGAGGGGTGGGCGGTGGCCGAGGGGTTCGCCCTCGACGACTTCGCCCGGGAGCGGCTCCGGCTCACCACCGACGAGCTGGTGGCCGAGCGCGACGAGGTGGCCGCCCTGCTCGGCTGAGGGCGGGCGCTTCGCTCACTCCATTCGGCCGAGTTGGCGCGCAAAGCTCGCGCCGCCTCCGCCCTGTCCCTTCTCGGTGTCCGCAGCCGCCGAGGCCGCCTGCGGCGGCGAGCGCGGCCACGGACCTTGCCGCTGCGGACGCGGCTCGGGCTGCAGAGGAGATCTAGGCGGAGACCTCGGACGGCTCCCGCCCGTCGACGGTCACGCCCAGGCGGCGCAGGTACGACAGCCTTCGCTCGATGGCGGCCTGCCAGGCGCTCAGGTCGAGCTCGAAGTGGGCCCGGTCGCCCTCCTCGTACGCGTGCTCGAGGGCGTCGAAGGCGGCGTCCTCGGCGTCGAGAAGCTGGCGGTACCGGGTCAGGAAGTGGTCGTCGATCACCTGCGCAAGCGTCACGGCGCCTCCGTTCTCTGGTCCTCGGCGGGACGCCCCGAGCGTACCGGCTGGGACGGGCGGCCGGCGGCCGCCGTCGCCCCGCCGGCGCCGTCCACCGCCCGGGCCAGCTCGGCCACGGTGGGGGACTCGAACACGGCCGCCGGACCCAGGTCCACGCCCAGGGCGTCGGCCAGGCGGGCGGCGATCTGGGTCGCCGCCAGGGAGTGGCCGCCCAGGGCGAAGAAGTCGTCGTCGGGCCCCACCTCGGGGACCTCGAGGACCGCCGCCCACACCGACGCCACCACCGCCTCGGTGGGCGTGCGGGGGCCGGCCGGCGCCGCC